>NZ_JAJQJP010000023.1:0-97462 GCF_021245825.1 Gordonia metallireducens
CCCCCCCCCCCCCCCCCCGAGACCGGGTGACTACCCGGCGTGCTTCTCGATGGCAGCGCCGAGTCGCGGCAGTGCCGCGACCACATAGTTCTTGGCCTTCCCGCGCAGCGAGTTGTAGGCCTTCGCCAATCCGGGCTTGGCCGAATCGGCCTGGGCGTCGGTAACCGCCAGCAGTGCCTCGGCCGCGGCATCGCCGTTGGCCGAGAGATGATCGCCGAAGGCGACACCGGCAGGCTTCGTATCCCAGAACGGTGCGAGAGCCGTCAGGAAGTCCTCGGCCAGCTGATCCGTGGCACTGCGCACCACGCCGGGCTTCACCTTCTGGACCGCCGAGTAGGCGGTCTTCACAGCGGCGCCGCTCAGACCCGACTGGTCGGCCACCTCGGCATCGATGACACCGACCAGGTCGGTCACCAGTGCGCTGCGGTTGTCGGCAAGTAGGGGCGTCAGCGAATCGCTCATGCGGTCTCCTTGTGAATATGCGACGTGGTTCACGCGGACCGGTCGTTCCCGGTCCGCGTGTAGAGCGTACTGGCCGCCGCTGACGGGCCGGCGACTCAGTTACGCGCGCACACCACATTGGCGAGGGCCTTGGCGCCCTCCCGTTCGATGACACTCGCGGTGGCCAGGAAACGGGCGCCGTCGTCCCAGACCGCGACCTCGAGGGTCTCGCCGGGGAAGACCACGCCGGCGAACGATGCCGAGAACTCCGCGACGGCGGCGACGTCTCCGTCGAGCAGTTCGTCGGTGATGGCGCGCGCGACCGTGCCGTAGGTGCACAGACCGTGCAGGATCGGGCGCGGAAAGCCTGCGCGCGAGGCGAACTCGGGATCGGAGTGCAGCGGGTTGCGGTCGCCGCACAGTCGGTAGAGAAGCGCCTGATTGGGAAGCGTCGGGATGCGCAGCTTGTGATCGGGTTCGCGGTCGGGGTATTCGACCTTCTCCGATGTGCCGCGCTCACCGCCGAAGCCGCCCTCGCCCTTGGCGAAGATCGACGACCGCGCGGTCCACAGCGTCTGACCGGCGTCGTCGGTGGTCACCGACTCCTGGATGATGACGGCGGCCGAACCCTTGTCCTGGACCTCGGCGATGCGGGTGCGGGTGGTCGCCTTGCCGCTCGGCGGCAGCGGACGGTGCGCGGTGACCTTCTGACTTCCGTGGACGACCTTCGCGAGGTCGATGTCGACGCCCGGAAAGGACACCTTCGGCGGTTCGGTGGTGTGGAAACCGGCGGCGACGGTCGCGAAGGTCGGCAGGACCTTGGGCGCCGAATCATGAACGTAGGCCAGCGACTCGGTGTTCATCGGGTCTGCCGCGGCACCCACCGCGAGGTGGTAGAGCGCGACATCCGATGCCGACCACTCGAACGAGACCTCGGGCAGTTCCGCTCCGACGGCGACGGCGGGATCGATCGGCATGGTCAGGCTCCTGTCTGGGACGTCGGGGTGGTGGCCGAGGCCTTGGCGGCGATGTCGCTGGCGGCGAGGTAACCGAAGACGATCGCCGGGCCGATGGTGGCGCCGGGACCGGCGTAGGTGTGACCCATCACCGGGGCGCTGGTGTTGCCCGCGGCGTACAGGCCCTCGATGACCGATCCGTCGGCACGGAGTGCGCGACCCGCGGCGTCGGCGTTGATGCCGCCCTTGGTGCCGAGGTCACCGGGAACCATCTTGACCGCGTAGAACGGGCCCTTGCTGACCGCGCCCAGGCTCGGATTGGGCTTGTTGGTGATGTCGCCGTAGTAGTGGTCGTAACCGCTTGCGCCACGGCCGAAGTCCTCGTCGACGCCGGTGCGGGCGAAGCCGTTGAAGCGTTCGGTGGTCTCGACGAGCGACTCGGCGGGGACACCGATCTTCTCGGCGAGCGCGGAGATGCTGTCCGCCTTCACGACGACGCCCGACTCGTACCACTTCTTCGGAAGCGGCTGGCGTGCAGTGATTCCGGCGAAGAGGTAGCGGTTGCGGCATCGCTGGTCGAAGATCAGCCACGACGGCACGTTCTCGCCCGGGCCCTCGCCGTGGCCGAACTCTCCGCCGTACATCTGGTGCACCGCTTCGACATACGGCAGCGACTCGTTCATGTAGCGCTTGCCGCGCATGTTCACGATGAAGGTGCCGGGGACCGACCGCTCCGACAGCGCGAACCAGGGTCCACGCGGCAGCGGGATCGTCGGACCCCACCAGGCGTCGTCCATGAGGGAGACCGCGGCGCCGATTTTGAGTCCGGCGTTGATGCCGTCGCCGGTGTTGCTCGGTGCGCCGGTGGTCCAGTCGGAGCCGATGGGCTCGCGCTGGTACTTCTTGCGCATCTCCTCGTTGTGCTCGAAGCCGCCGCAGGCGAGGATCACGCCCTGACGCGCGCGGATCTCGAACTGCTTGCCCTCCGATTCCGCGATCACGCCGACGACCCGGTCGTCGGCGGTGACGAGGTCGACGAGGCCGGTGTTGAGGCGGAGCGGGACCCCGGCCTCGCGTACGCCGATGAGGAGCTCGGCGGCCAGTGCCGCACCCATGGCGATCAGCTTCTTGCCGCGGCTGCGGGCCCAGAAGAAGCGGCTGCCGACCTTCGCCATGCGCAGCGGACCGCGCCAGTGGCGGAGGCCGGTGTTGAGCCACCGGTAGTCGGACTGCAGCACGACCATGTTCAGCGGGGCCTTGGTGTACTGCGGGTGCAGTGTCTCGAGGTCGTCGCCGAGGCGGCGCGCATCGAACGGCCGAGGTTCGATCGACCGGCCGCCGAGACGCCCGCCCGGTGCCTCGGGGTAGTAATCCGAGTAGTTCTTCACCCACTCGAGGTCGAGCGGTGCATGTTCGAGCAGGAAGTCGAGGGCCTCGGGTCCGCGATCGATGTAGGCGTCGATCCGGTCGGCCGGTGCATGCTCGCCGATGATCGCGTGCACGTACTCACGGGCCTTCTCCGGCGAATCGCTGACGCCGTCGCGCTTGAGAACCGAGTTGTTGGGGATCCAGACGCCGCCGCCGGACCGGGAGGTCGAACCGCCCCAGTAGGGCGACTTCTCGATCAGCACGGTCTTGAGGCCCTTGCGGGCCGCGGTGATCGCGGCGGCCAGGCCGGCACCACCCGCGCCGACGACGATGACGTCGTAGGTCTCGGGTTCGGTGCTGGTCTGTTGTGGATCGGACGAGCCGGCCATGGGGTCCCCTTCGTGCGCGCAGCTGTAACGTGTTCTACCTGAATTAGAACACGTTACAGAAACGTGCCGCCAGGGTCAGTCGCCTCATTCACCGGAAACAGTCAGGTCGAGGCGCTGACCTGCACGGTCATGTCGGCCGGTGTCCAGAACGCGCGCATCGAGGTGATGAGCCCGGAGTCGTCGAAGGTCATCACGTCGATCGGCTCCACCACGATGGTGCGCCCCGGCAGACGTGTGGTCACCCGGAAGTGGAAGGCTGCCTGGCCGCCGACCGCGCGCACGACGAGGAGCTCGGCGGTGCTGTCGGTGCCGTCCAGGCCGCGATAGAACTCCTCGATCGCGGGACGACCGATACGCGGTTCGGAGCCGACCGGATCCTCGAGCCGGGCGTCGGGTGCGTAGAGCTCCGCGATCTCGGCTGCGGTTCCGGTCGAGATGGTCGCGAGGTACCGCGACACCAGGGCGGCGGTGTCGATCGGATCGGACACTGTGGGCACGGTCGAACTGGGCGCGGTCGAACTGGGCACGGTCGAACTGGGCATGATCGAACACTGACAGCCCGCGTCCGGTTCGAGGTCCCGACCTCCCGCTGAGCGGAAACGGCCCCACTCCCACGGTGGTGGCCGCGCCTAACGTGCCGCCCATGGCGAACAACACATGGTCCAGGCAGGAACTCGAAGAGGCGTATCAGCGGTGGTTCACCACGATCAACCGCGCGGGGTCGGGGGAGGGGAGCTGGCGGGACTTCCTCGAATTGTTCACCGAGGACGTCGTCTATCACGAGCAGATGGCCGGGGAGCTGAAGGGCAGGGAAGGCATCTGGGCGTGGGCCGAACCCAGCCTGGCGCAGTTCCCCGGCTCGCACACCGAGAGTTTTCCCGAGCACTGGCATGTCATCGACGAGACCAACGGGACGATCGTCGCACGCCTCGACAACGTGATGAGCGATCCCGGTGACGGAAGCCGGTTCGCGGCCCCGCACATCAGCGTCCTCGACTACGCCGGTGACGGGAAGTTCTCCCAGCAGCGGGACGTCTACGACGTGACGACCTTCCTGGACCTCATCAAGGCGTGGGGGCGTCGTGCGATGGAGCTGGGGACCTTCGACGACGAACAGCGGGCGTGGTTCGCCGCGGTGTACCCGGAGACCGTCCCCGACTGACCGTTCGGGCGGGGTGGTCCACTGAATGGGAAGGTCCCGACCGCCCCGCCGTCGAACACTTAACGTACCTCTGTACGCGGCTCTGTGATCCAGCTCACGACGAGCCTGGCTGGCCGCCCACCACGTTGTCGCACAACGTAACTCAGCACCTCACGTTCCGGAAGGTTCACCGATGACCACTCCAGTCGATGCCGTCGCAGCTGCCGTAGCCGCCGCGGACGCACCCACATTCGAGGCCCGCAAGATCGCGTCGGGGTTCTCCTGGCCGGAATGTCCGCGCTGGCACGACGGGGCGCTCTGGTTCTCGGACATGTACACCGGGACGCTCAAGACCCTGGACGCAGAGGGCAACGCGACCGTCGTCGTCGACGCGAACGGACGCGCGGCCGACACCGATGTCCCGATCACCCTGGGCGGTTTCGGTTGGCTGCCCGACGGTCGGTTGATCGTGAACTCGATGCACGAGCAGAAGGTGCTCGTCCACGGCGGCAACGGGATCGACGATCTCACCGTGTACGCCGATGTCAGCGGGTTCGCGATCAAGGCCGTCAACGACATGGTCGTCGACGCCGACGGTCGTGCCTACATCACCCAGCTGGGTTTCGACATCTTCCAGGGCGAGACCCCGATCACCTCGCCGCTGATCGTCGTCGAGCCCGACGGTACCGCGCACGTGCCGGCCGGTATCCCGGAGCTGAACTGCGGCAACGGAATCGGTATCAGTGCGGACGGTTCCAAGGTCTACGTCGCCGAGGTCATGGCGCAGAAGATCACCGTGATCGATCGTGCCGCCGACGGATCACTGTCGAACGCAAGGGATTTCGCCACCTGCCCGTTCATGCCCGACGGCATCGGCCTGGACGAGGAGGGCGGCGTCTGGGCGGCGATGCCCGGCGGCGGATACGTCGCACGCTTCACCGAGGACGGCCTGACGGACGCGGTGCCGATGCCGCTCGAAGGCGGGATCGCCTCGGCCTGCCTGCTCGGTGGATCCGATCGCAGCACCCTCTACATGACGGTCGGCTACGAGGTCTTCGACTTCGAGAAGTCCGCACGTGAAGCGCTCGGCGCGATCTGGGTCGCCGACGTCAAGAACCACGGCGGCCAGACGCGCCCCTGAGCTCCGACCACCCACCTGTTTCGAACCGATTCGAGGACGACAACATGACAGCACAACTCGACTTCACCGATCGCGTCGTGATCGTGACCGGCGCCGGCCGCGGCATCGGCCGTGCACACGCCCTTCTCCTGGGCTCGCGCGGCGCCTCGGTCGTGGTCGGCGACCTGGGCTCGACCACCGACGGCTCCGGCGTCGAGGCGGGTCACCCGGCCGCCGACGTCGCCGCGGAGATCACCGCCGCCGGTGGGAAGGCGGTGGCGGTCGCCTCCGACATCACCACCGACGAGGGCGCGCAGGCGCTGGTGGACGCGGCGATCTCGAACTTCGGACGGATCGACGCGGTCATCAACAACGCGGGCATCGTGCGGGCGGCACCCTTCCGCGAGGTGCCCGACGCCGAGTACCAGCGCCACCTCGACGTGCACTTCCTCGGACCGATGCGTCTGCTCCGTGCCGCGTGGCCCCATCTGCTCGACTCGCCGGCGCCCCGCGTGGTCAACACGATCTCGCAGGCGATGCTCGGCAACCCGGGAATGGCCCACTACGGCGGTTCGAAGGGCGCACTGTTCGGCCTGACCCGAAATCTCGCGCTCGAGGGCCTCGAAGCCGGCGTGAAGGTCAACGCGATCGCACCGGGCGCAGGCACCCGTATGGCCGAGGCCGCCGCGGACACCTTGTCGCCGGAGATCATGGAGTACATGCGGACTCAGCTCCTGCCGGAGCACGTCGCTCCCGTCGCGGCGTTCCTCGTCCACCCGTCCTGTGAGGTCACCGGCGAGGTCTTCAACGTCGCGGGCGGGATCGTCAACCGGCTCGCACTGGTCAACACCAGGGGCATCCACGACCCCGCCCTCACCGTCGAGACCGTCGCCGAACAGTGGGACCAGATCATGTCGATCACGCCCGAGGCGATCCCGCAGGTCGTCGCCCCGGCGCAGATGCCGGTCTGACCGCCACCGAACGTTCCCACAGCCCTGGAGTCCTGACATGAGTACCGAAACCACCGCCGGCGCAGCCGAGCTGGACGAGGCCTACACGGTCTATCCGTTCTCGCCGGTGTCCCCGTCCGAGGCGGCCCTGCGCTACAAGGCGATCGCCGAAGACCGGCCGATGACCAAGATCACCATGCCCTACGGCGGCGAGGCCTGGATCATCCACCGCAATGCCGTGGCACGCGAGATGCTCGGCGACCCCCGATTCGTCCGCGAGCCCTTCCGTACCGGTGAGCGGGTGGTGCCCTACTTCGTGGAGTTCCCCGACTTCCTCAAGACCACACTGCAATTCGAGGACCCGCCGCAGCACACCAAGCTGCGCAAGCTCGTGCAGAAGTCGATCTCGCCGAAACGGGTCAAGGCGATGCGGGATTCGGCGGTCGAGTTCGCCAACAAGCTGATCGACGACATGCTCGCCAAGGGTGCGCCGACCAACCTGGTCGACGACTACGCGGTGGCGCTGCCGATCCAGATGCTGGCCAACCTCATCGGCGTGCCGCCGGAGGATCGACCCAAGTTCCAGAAGTGGAGCTCGGCGACGCTCGCGGTCGCGAACATGCCCGAGGAGGAAGCCACCGCCAACATGACCGAACTGGTCATGTACATGTTCGCCCTCATCGAGGAGCGCCGGAAGAATCCGCGGGAGGACCTGCTCAGCGACCTCACCAACGCGCAGGACAAGGACGACACCCTCACCGACGGTGAGATCCTGTCCGTGGCACTGGTTCTCATCATCGGCGGCTTCGACAACACGGCCAACTTCATCTGCGCCGGGGTCCTGTCGCTCCTGCACAACACCGACCAGCTCCGAGCGCTGCTCGAGGACATCGACGGGGTGACGCCCACCGCGGTCGAGGAGATCCTGCGTCATGGGCGCTTCGAGCTGAACGGCAAGGTCGGCGGCCCCAGCGGGCTGGTGCCCTTCGTGGCCACCGAGGACGTCGAACTCGACGGCCAGCTCGTCCGCAAGGGTGAGGCGATCATGGGCGACCCGGCGTCGGCCAACCACGACGGGGCGGCGATCGACCACGTCGACACGTTCGACATCCGCCGGCAGTCCAACCCCCACCTGACACTGAGTTACGGCATGCATCACTGCCTGGGTGCTCCGCTGGCCCGGATGGAGATGCAGGTCGCCATCGCCGAGCTGTTCCGCCGCCTGCCCGGCCTGCAGCTCGCCGGCGACCCGGTCATCAACAACGACAACCTGACCCAGCCGATCGTCGACCTCCCGGTCAGCTGGTAGGAGGTCCGCATGCCCAAGGTGTTCTACACACAGCCCGACGGGGCGGTGAAGGTGATCGACGGCACGGCGGGCGACTCGGTGATGGCGACCGCGGTCAAGAACGGGGTCAGCGGGATCGTCGGCCAGTGCGGCGGCACCCTGTCCTGCGCGACGTGCCACGTCTACCTCGATCCCGAAGAAGCTCACCTGTTCCCCGAGATCAGCGAGGACGAGGACGACATGCTCGACTGCACGTCGTCGGATCGCGAGGACACCTCGCGTCTGTCGTGCCAGCTCACCCTGGCCGACACCGACCTCCACGTCACCATCCCCGATGAACAGGTCTGAGGTGACGCCACACAGCGTCGCGGTCGTCGGTGCGTCGCACGCCGCAGTTCATCTCGCGGACCGGCTGCGCACGGACGGTTTCGCCGGCCGGATCGCGTTGTTCACCGACGAACCGCACGTGCCCTACCATCGGCCGCCGCTTTCGAAGGGGTTGCTCAAGGGCGCGATCGACCCCTCGACGCTGTCGTTGCGGGCGGAGTCGTACTTCGACGATCAGCGCATCGATCTGTACCGGCGCACCCGCGTGACGGGAGTGCGCCGCACCGGTGACGGTGTGGTGCTCGCGCTGTCCGACGAGAACGGCGACCGCAGTGAGCGGTTCGATCGACTTGTCCTCGCCACCGGCGCTCGGGCCCGTCGCCTCGCACTGCCGGGTGCCGACCATCCCGACGTCCTCGTCCTCCGCGACCTCGACGACGCCGATCTGCTCCGAGAGCGGGCCACAGCCGGTCCGGCGGTGGTCATCGGCGGCGGTTTCATCGGTCTCGAGGTCGCCGCGGGTCTCCGTGCCGCCGGTAGCGACGTGACGGTCATCGAGACGGCCGATCGTCTGCTGGCCCGTGCGGTCGGGACCCACACCGCGGCAGCGCTTCTCAACGCGCACGAGTCGATGGGAACCGTCGTCCTGCTGGGCCGGCGGCCCGTCGAGATCGTCCGGTCCGGCACGGATACCGACGACGGCGGCCCGGACCGCATCCGGGGCGTGCGCCTCGATGACGGCGTGGTCGTTCCCGCGGCGACGGTGATCGTCGGGATAGGTGCCGAACCACGGACCGAACTCGGGGAGATGCTCGGACTGGAGTGCGACGGTGGGATCGTCGTCGACGACAACTGTCTGGCCTCCGACGGGTGGACACTCGCGATCGGGGACTGCACGATTCACGTGTCCGCGAGTGGGCGGCGCTACCGGCTGGAATCCGTCGACAATGCCACCGAGCAGGCGAATACGGCGGCGGCGATCCTTCTCGGTGCCGAACCGGCGACCCGACCCACGCCGTGGTTCTGGTCCGACCAGGGGGCGCAGAAGCTCCAGATCGTCGGATTGTCCGGCGGCCACAGCGAAGTGGTGCACCGCACCGACCCGAAGCGGCCCGACCGTCAGGTGTCGTTGTACTTCTCCGGCGGCCGGCTGGTCGCCGCGGAGTGCCTCAACTCGCCGGCCGATTTCATGACGTTGCGGACCGCACTGAATCGCGGTCACCGTCCACCCCCGGAGCTGTTCGCGGACGAGAGCGTCCCGATCAAGAAGCTGCTGGCGCCCGCCCGCGCCTGAGCGTGGGGATCAGTGCTTCGCCGCGGGCACGGGATGGCGGAAGCGCGCGGCGACCAGGGCGCCGACCTCGGCGAGCGCCGCACGACCCCGCGCCACCGACGGCGCCTGCATCGCGAACCCGTGTCCCACACCGGGATAGCGCAACTGGGCGGTGGGCACACCGGCCTCGCGGAGACGCTCTCCGAATTCCTCGATGCCATCGCGCAGCGGATCACCGTGTCCGACCGCGATGATCGCAGGCGGGAGTCCGGAGAGGTCGGCGGCGAGCGCAGGTGTCCCGTACTCGTCGTCGAGTGAGGAATCGCTGCCGAGGTAGAGATCCTTCATCCAGTCGATGTCCTCGGCGGTGAGGAACGGGCTGTCACCGAATTCGCGCATCGACGGCCGATCACGACGCCGCTCCACACCGGGATAGAACAGAACCTGCTGGGCGATGGCCGGTCCCTGCTCGTTTCGGCTGCGCAGCGCAGTTGCGGCGGCGAGTCCGCCTCCCGCACTGTCGCCCCCGACGCCGATCATCGACGGGTCGACGCCGAGGTCGGCCGCGACCCGGTGGGTCCACACGAGCGCCGCGTACGCGTCGTCGTTTCCTGCGGGATAGGTGTGTTCGGGCGCGAGCCGATAGTCGACGTTGACGATGACGGCGCCGGTGGCCTCGGCCAGGTCGCGGGCCAGGCGGTCGAAGGAGTTCAGCGACCCCATGATCATCCCGCCGCCGTGATACCAGACCAGCGCTGCCGCACCGGTCTTCGGAGCGGCATGCGGACGATAGATCCGGACCGGGACCGGGGCGCCGTGGCCCTCGGCGACCGCGTCGGTGACCGAGAACATGTCCGGGCCGGGTGGGCGCACGATCGATTCCAGACTTTTCCGGATGCCGGCCACGCCTTGTTGGCGAACCGACTTGGCGCCGGCAGCGGCCATCCGGTCGACGATGGCCGCCAGGTCGGGATCCCACGGTGATGTCACGGCCGGCCACCACCCAGGATCATCCCGGTGTTGGCCTCGCCGCCGCGCCGGTGCTCGTCCATCAGCTCGATGAGGCGGGCGTTGTCACCCTCGGCCAGGGCGTCGATCATCTCTTCGTGTTCCCCGCACACACGTTGTCGTCCGGCCGGGTCGTACAGGTACGCAGCGTGATAGGGCATGGCGAGTTTCCAGAGCCGGCGCAGTTCGGCGACCACCAGGTGAAGCCCGGAGCGCTCGAACATCGCGAAGTGGAAGATCTGGTTCTCGGTGCGCATCGTGACGATGTCACCGCGGTCTGCGGCCTCGGTGATCCGCGTGGCGATGACGTGCATCTCGTCGAGTGCCGCGGCGTCGAACCGGGGGAGCCGACCGAGGACCTCGCGCTCCAGAGCCGAACGCATGAGGTATATCTGGTCGAACTCGTCCTGGTCCAACCGCACGACGGTGTACCCGACATTCTGCCGGTGGGCCACCAACCCCTGAGCGGTCAACTCGCGCAGGGCCTCCCGGATGGGGAGTCGGCTGACACCCAGACGCTCGGCCATCCACTCCTGTCGGATCGGCTGTCCCGGAAGTAGCTCACCGGTCGCCATCATGCGCTCGATCTCGGCGACGACACGTCTGACCGACCGCGACTGTGCGGGTTCGGATGGCGCGGTCGTGTTGCGTCCCATGGTGTCCTTCCTACCCGTCGCCGAACACGCCCGACGACCGGAGCTCGGCCAACCGGCTCGGGTCGTAGCCCAGGGCGGCGAGGACTTCCTCGGTGTGCTCGCCGCGACGTACCGCCGGGCGGGGCGAGCGGTGAGTCGACCTGCTCAACGAGATCGGGACACCGACGCCGCGATACTCGTCGGTGTCGAGGAACAACCCGCGATGCCGGACCTGCGGGGAGGTCAGAGCCTCCGCGACGTTGTTGACCGGGCTCGCCGGGACTCCCGCGCGCTCGAGCCGTTCCGCGAGATCGTCGCGGTCCCACTGCGCGATACGTTCGCCCAGGAGGGCGGCCAACTCGACGCGATGCTGCGACCGCTCGCCGTTGTGCACGAACCGCGGGTCGTCGGCGAGTCCGGGCACCCCGAGAACCTCGACGAGCGAACGGAACTGACGGTCGTTGGCCGCGCTGACGAAGAAGTCGCCGTCTCGAGCGGAGAAGACCTGGTAGGGCACCACGGTCGGGTGGAAGTCGCCGGTGCGCTGCGGTACCGCACCGCCGGAGACCCAGTTCGCGGCATGCGGATGCAGGATGGAGATCACCGAATCGAGCAGTGTCATGTCCACCAGTTGCCCGCGGCCGCTCCGATCCCGCTCGTACAGCGCCAAGAGTATGCCGCTCACCGCCATGTTGGCGGCGACGATGTCCACGATGGGGATGCCCACGCGCAGCGGATTCCCATCGGGGTAACCGTTCACGCTCATCAGACCGCCGAACGACTGGAGGACCGCGTCGTATCCGGGTAGCCCGCCCATCGGTCCGTCGACGCCGAAACCGGTGATACGGCAATAGATCATCCGCGGGTGTCGCTCGGCGAGAACGGTGTCGTAGTCGAAACCCCACCGCGCCATCGTGCCGGCCTTGAAGTTCTCGATCACGATGTCGGCACCGGCCAGGAGATCGGCGAGGACCTCCCGTCCCGCGTCGGTGCGGAGGTCGAGGCAGATGTTCTCCTTGCTGTGGTTGAGGCTCTGGTAGTAGGCGCTCGTGGCGCCCTCGTCCTCGAACGGAGGTCCCCACCCTCGGGTCTCGTCACCCGCGGGCGCCTCGACCTTGATCACCTCGGCACCGTGATCGGCCAGGATCTGCGCCGTGTAGGGCCCGGCCAGGACCCGGCTCAGATCGAGAACCCGCAGGCCGCTGAGGATTCCGTGGTCGATGGCCGACTCGGCGGCACGCCACGCTGCCCGGGGATCGACCCCGGTCTTCTCGTCACCCACGAGATCCGTGCTCATCGGGCACTCTCCGGCGAGGCTTCCGGCGCTTCGGTCCCGGTGATGATGTCCCACGGGTCGGCGCCGCCGTCGAGCACCTGCTCGGCGAGCACATCGGCCCATTCGGCTTCGGTCCCGTGTCGGTCGCGCCATGTCCAGAGCGCCGTCGTCGACCGGCCGAGGCGGTGCTCTGCGGTGAAGCCGATCGCACCGTGGATCTGGTGTCCGGCCGCGGCCACCTCGTCGGCGTATGCCGACGTCACCACCTTCGCCGCGGCCACCGCGGCCCGGGCGCCGCCCGGATCGTGCGAGGTGGCCTCGGCGGCGACTCGTGTCGCGGTCTCCATCATGGTGGTTCGGGCGGCCATCACCGCGAGTCGCTGTTGGATGGCCTGGAACTTGGCGAGCGGTCGGCCGAACTGGATGCGTTCCGAGGCGTACTGCACGGTCAGGTCGTGGACGGTGCGTGCGGCTGCGGCCAGTGCCGTCGAATACGCCAGCGCGCCTCGCAACCGGACATCGGCGGCCTCGAACGGGGAATCGGCGTCGAAGTCGGCCACCGCCTTGTCGAATCGGATGTCGCCGAACGACACCCCGAGCAGGTCCGTGCCGTCTGCGACGTTCACCCCGGGGCCACGGAGGTCGACGATCGCCACCAGCGGTCCGTCGGAGCCGGGTACGAGTACGACCACCGAGTCGGCGGACGTCGCGTGGACGACGTCGCTGACGATCCCGTTGAGTATCAGGCGATTCGCGCCGTCGGCAGTGCGATCGAGCCGCGAGTCCACGGCATCGGCGACCGCGATCGTCGCGGTGATCCCCTCCAGCGGATGGCCTACTGCGCCGGCGAGCCATGAGGCCAGGAGCGCATGCTCGACGTACGGGGTGATCGCCCCGGCCGCGGTCACCGTGGACAGCACGGCGAGCGCGTCCTCGAGATCGGCCCCCTGCCCGTCGGCGTCATCGGGAACATCGAGATCGGTGAAACCTGAGTCCGCGAGAGCTGTCCACAGTTCCGTGTCGATGCTCGTCGGCGGTGTCTCGGCGCCCACGGGAACCCGGTCCAGAATCGAGGTCGTCGCCGCGACGAGTTCGGCGGCCATGTCGCTCATCGAATCCCCATTCCCCGCGCCACGATGCCGCGCAAGATCTCGTTGGTTCCGCCCCGGAGGGTGAAAGCAGGTGTGTGCAAGACACTTTGGCCGAGGAGGCGCTCCAGCGGGGTGCCTCCGCTCCGGCGTGCGACGACGCCCGACGCGCTGCGTACAGCGTCGACGAGTTCGCCCTCGAACGTCGAGCCCAGGTCTTTGACCATGGCGGCCAGCACATCCGGTTTGTCGCCGGCGGACAGTTCGGCCGCCACGCGTAGGGACATCTGTCGTAGCGCCCAGGCCTGCGCGGTGAGGGTGCCGAGGGTCCGGCGCTGCTCGGGGGTCGCCCCGGTCCCGCGGAGATGATCCGCCCACGCCCGCAACAGCGGCAGTGTGCTGAGGTAACGCTCGGGGCCGGAACGTTCGAAGGCCAACTCGCTCATCACCTGTTGCCACCCGTTGCCCCGGCGGCCGAGCAGCGCCGACTTGTCGACGACGGCATCATGGAAGACCACCTCGTTGAAGTGGGCCTGGCCGTCGATGCTCCGCAGCGGGCGTACCTCGATGTCCGGATGGGACAGGTCGACGAGGATCTGGGACAGGCCCTGCTGCCGGTCCTCCGGGGTGCCGTCGGTGCGTGCGAGCAGGACCATCGCGTGGGAGATGTGGGCGCCGGTGGTCCAGACCTTGGTGCCGCTGATGGTCCAGGTGTCACCGGTGTCCCTCGCCCGGGTGCGGACGCTCGCGAGATCCGAACCGGCATCCGGTTCGGACATCCCGATCGCGAAATAGATCTCACCCGAGGCGATCCCGGGAAGGTAGCGGCGCTTCTGCTCCTCGGTGCCGTTGGCGAGGATGCCCGGGGCCATCTGCCGGTCGGCGATCCAGTGTGCGGCGACCGGAGCGCCGTGGGCGAGGAGTTCCTCGGTGATGACGAATCGTTCGACGGGGGTGCGTCCCCGGCCGCCGTACTCGGTCGGCATCGTCATGCCGAGCCATCCGCGTTCGCCCAGTCGTCGACTGAACGCGGGGTCGAAGCCGGTCATCCAGCTGTCGACGTCGGGAGCGAATGCGCCGCGGGCGATCTCGTCGCGGAGGAACTCGCGGACCTCGGTCCGCAGAGCCTCCAGGGCGGCGTCGTCGACCCCGACCGACGAGCCGCGGGTCTCGTGGAGTGCGGTCATGACCGGCCGGGTCCGCGCGACGACCAATTCTGCCCCTTGCGGGCCATCGACCACATCTGGGTGCCGCGCTCGATCTCGACCGCCGAGTCCCAGGTGACCGCGGGCGGACCGAGCTCGAGTCGGACGCTGGACATGACGCGGCGGGTCAACTCGGGATCGCGTGCGGCGGGTGCGGTGAGTCCCTCCACGATCGCGGGGATGTCCTCGATCGGGGCGGCGGCGTAGGCCAGACCGCGTTCGACGGCCTGTTCGCCGGTGAGTGACTGACCGCATGCGGCGAGCGCGATGGTGTTCGCCCGTCCCATCGCCCGGTTCAGCAGCGTGATGTGTCCGCCTCCCGGGTGGATGCCGCGGGCGAGGAAACCGCTGTCCAGCTTGGCATCCGGGGTGGCGATGAGCAGGTCGACGGCGAGTGCCAGGTTGAGGCCGGCGCCCACCGCGCCGCCGACCACCACGCCGACGGTCGGCACGGGGAGCGAACCCACGCGCATGAAGGCCTTGTAGACCGCGGACAACTGCACGACCGACTCCGGCGAGGCGGGATCGGCGGAGGCGGCTGCGAGGATGCGGGTGTCGGCACCGCTGCAGAAGTAGGTGCCCGCGGCGTCGACGACGACGGCGCCGATGCTGTCGTCGGCGGCGACCTGGTCGCAGAACTGCTCGATGGCGGCGGCCATGTCGAGGGTGATGGCGTTCTTGCGACGCGGATTGTTCAGGGTCAGCCGGGCGACGCCGTCGGTGAACGACGTGATGATCGACGCTGCTTCGTCGTCGGAAGGCTGCGCAATGGGAGCTGTGTCGGACGTCATGCAGGGGAGCGTAGCTGATTGGATTCAAAAAGCGATCCAAAATCATTGACTTGCCGGAGCGACTGCGGTGAACTGACTGCACGAGCCGATCGTCGTCTCCGCGCACCGCCGCGAGACCCTCTGGCCGATTCCATTCTTCGAAGGAGATTTCCTTGTTCAATTTGACCGGACATATCGCATTGGTCAGTGGTGCCGGACAGAGCGTCGGTGAGGGGATCGCGAAAGTGCTGGCACGCCAGGGCGCTTCGGTGATCGTGAACGACCTGCACGCCGACCGGGCCGAGAAGGTCGCCGCGGCCATCGCCGAGGAGGGCAATCGCGGGATCGCCGCCGCCTTCGACGTCACCGACTTCGACGCGACCGCGGAGGCCGTGCGGGTGGCCGAGGCCGAACTCGGCGGGCACGTCGACATCCTCGTGAACAACGCCGGTGTGGCCGAGGGGCGGGTCATCAAGCCCTTCCGTGACCTCGCCCCGGAGGAGTGGCGCGCGCCGATCGACCTCAACATCTTCGGCGCCATGAACTGCATCAAAGTCGTCCTGGACGGGATGTGCGACAACGGTTGGGGACGCATCGTGCAGATCTCCTCCGGCTCGGCACGCACCGGCCAGAACATCAACCAGACGATGTACGCCACGGGCAAGAGCGGGATCGAGGGATTCATCCGGCACCTGGCAGCCGAGACCGGCCAGTACGGGGTCACCGCGAACATCGTGGCACTGGGCCATCAGAAGAATCTCGAGGACAAGATGCCTCCGGAGATGATCGAACGAATCCTCACCCAGATCCCGATCGGGAGGCTGGGGGATCCCATCGAGGTCGGTGCCTTCTGCGCGTACCTCGCCTCGCACGAGGCCGGCGGGATGACCGGCCAGACGCTCGATTTCAACGGCGGGTCCCAAACCCGATGAACGCGGGACCAGCGGCCCCGAACGAGACGGGGGTCGTCTTGTCGCTCGCCGCGGTTCGGGTGTCCGACCTGCGCGGATCGACCGATTTCTACGCTCGCGGGTTGGGATTCGTCGTCGAGCGTGAATTCGCCACTCCGGCATTCGATGCGGTCATCTTGCGCGCCGGCACGGCGGGGATCGAGCTGATCCGCCCGAAAGGTGCCGCGGGGGAGGAGAATCCCGATCACGGGAACATGTTCGACAAGCTGGTCCTGAACGTCGCCGACGCGGCGGCCACCCTGCGACGCGGGGTCGACTGCGGCGGGACCGAAGTGTCCCCGGTGGTCGAGCACGCCTCCTACGGGATGGCGATCGGGGTCCTCGCCGACCCCGACGGCCACCGCTTGGAGCTGGTCTCCCGGAACGGTTCCCTCTGAGCGGGAGACCCCCACGTGGGTTGCGGCCGCCGCGACTAGCGTCTCGTCATGTGGCGCCGATCGATGCGCGATCGGCGATGATTCCGAGCAGAGGTGTGGCGCCTGATGGCCGTGGATGATCAGCAGTGGGACAGCAGTTACGACGTCGTCGTGATCGGCTCGGGTGGCGCCGCGCTCGCCGGTGCGCTGGCCGCGGTGAAGCGCGGGCTGTCGGTGTGCGTGGTGGAGAAGAGCTCGTACTTCGGCGGGACGTCGGCATATTCCGGTGGGAGCGTGTGGCTTCCGGGCAACCATGTGCTGGAACGGCAGGGTGTCGACGACTCCGTCGAGAACGGGTTGACCTATTTCCGGTCACTTGTGGGCGACCGCACCTCCGAGGCTCTGCAGCGGACGTTCCTGGAGACCGGCCCGGAGGTGGCGCGGTTCCTGGAGGACGAGGCCGGAATCCCCCTGGAGCACCGCCCTTTCCCGGACTACTACGCGGCCCCCGGTCGCAAGGACTTCGGCCGGAGCATCTTCGCCGCCCCCATCTCGGCCGGCGAGCTGGGCGACCGCCTGCGGGACATCCGACCGCCGGTCCCCGCCGATCAGTTCGGCATGGAGGTCGACCGCTCCGAACTCGACGGTGGTCAGGCCTGGATAGCCCGGATGGTGCTGGCGCTCGACGAGTCGGGCCGTGCCGACCTGCATCTCGGCACGGCGGCGGAGCGTCTGATCGTCGACGACGCGGGGGACGTCATCGGGCTCGAGGTCAGCGCCGGCGCACACAGACGGACGATCCGGGCCCGGGCCGGGATCATCGTTGCCGCAGGTGGTTACGAGCGCAACGCCGAACTGCGGCGCGTTCACCAGCAGATGCCGACCGCGGACTGGTCGGCGTCGCATCCGGACACCGGCAGCGGTGACGCGTTGCGGATGCTCTCGGAGGTGGGGGCGCAGGTGGACCTGCTCGACCAGTCCTGGTGGTGTCCCGCCACCCTGTTCCCGAATGGCCGCGCCGCGTTCACCCTCGGGGTCCGGGCGGGGATCATCGTCGATTCGGCGGGGCAGCGGTTCGCCAATGAGATGTTGCCCTACGACCAGATGGGCCGGGCGATGTTGCAGCGGATGCGCGACGGGGCCGGCGAGGTGTTCTGGTTCGTCTTCGACAACCGGTTCGGCGACGAACTCCCGGCGATCTGTGTGCCCGCGCCGGAGCGCGCCGCGATGACCGCGGCGGGCCTGTGGCACACCGCCTCGACCGTGGGAGAGCTCGCGGCGGCCACCGGCCTCGACGTCGAGAAGCTCACGGCGACAATCGATCGGTACAACGGTTTCGCCGCAGCGGGCCGGGACGAGGATTTCGCGCGCGGAGAAGATCCCTACGGCCGGTTCTTCGTCGGAGCGCAGGACGCCGCACAGTGCCTGCCGTCCCTCGACGGTTCGCGATTCCACGCGGTCCGCCTGGTGCTGGGTGACCTCGGCACGAAAGGTGGTGCGGTCATCTCCACCGAGGGCGCGGTGTGTCGAGCAGACGGCAGCGTGATCCGTGGTCTGTACGCGGCGGGGAACTCCTCGGCCTCGGTCTCGGGTGAGGTATATCCGGGGCCCGGTACGCCACTCGGATCGGGGATGGTGTTCGCCTACCGTGCCGTCGCCGACATGGCGGCCCATCTGGCCGGCGCCCCGGGTACCACCACGTAGAGGGTCCTCAGTGGTCGGTGAGATCTGCTGCGACGCAACGTTCCCAGATCTCGCCGGCCACGATACGGGCCGGCCCCATGAGCTTTCGGAGATCGACCGCGCCCACCGGAGCGCAGACCGAGAGGCCGGCGAGATTGCCGTAGATGTGATCGTGCGGTCCGATCGAGACGCCCACGCAGGCGACGCCGGGGAAGGCCTCACCGCGGTCGAAAGCTGCACCGCGGTCCCGGATCTGGGCCAGCTCGGCGTCGAACTGGGCGGGGCTCGTGATCGACAGGGCGGTCTGCTTGACGAGCGTGCCGTCGTCGAGCTTGTGCAGACCCCGAGGAGATTGCCGCGGGGCCACCTCCGCGTACGCGATGATGACCTTGCCGAGGGCGGTCAGATGGGCGGGAACCCGCTGGCCCACCGCGGTGGGTGTCGGGCCGCTGAGCCGCCCGTTCACCTTCGCGAGGTAGACGGTGTCACCGCCGTCGACGACGCCCAACTGGATCGTGTAACCCGTCCGCTGGGCGAATGCGTGCATCACCGGCCGTGCGGCTCGGAGCAGACGATTCTGGTTGAGCGCGGCCTGGCCCATCTCGTAGGCCTTCACCCCGAGCTCGTAGGTCTGTTCCGGTGACCGGGCCAGCCAGCCGGCACTGGCGAGCTGCTCGAGCAGCCGATGCACGGAGGATCGGGGTAGTTTGGTGCGCGCAGTGACCTGCGCCAGTGTCATCGGGGCCGATCCGTTGAACGCCTCGAGTACCGCCGAGATCCGATCCACGACCGAGATGGGTCCGTCGCTCGTCTGTGTCGTCCTCACCGCTCCTCCTCCGTGATGCCCGTCACAGTACCCCGCATGTTGTGGCTCTCACCACGGGGTGCTGGGTCCGGTTGCCCATCTTCGCCCCGGCGGACGGCCTCCGCCGACGGGCTTCCCGTCCAGCGGAACGACCGCCGGAATCGGGGGCGCCGATTCGTATGATTCCCGTCTGTTCGGCGCTTCGAGTGGCCTGGGTCACTCGATCGGACGTCGAAACGGTACATGACACATCGGATGGGTGGGCACCATGATCTGGGACAGGATTGACGGTCGGAACGATCGGCCCGGCCGGATGGTCAGGGTCGTCGGTGTCGTCGACGAGACGCACGACACCAGGTCGTTGCTGGTCGAACCCGCACCCGAGGACACCGCGGCGTTCGGCTACTCCGCGGGCCAGTTCTTGACCATCCGGGTGCCCGATCAGGGCCGAGGGGGAGCGCGGTGCTATTCGCTCGCGAGTTCGCCGCACGTGGACACGACCCTCAAGGTCACGGTCAAACGCGTGGACGGCGGTCACGGCTCCAACTGGGTCTGCGACACGATCGCGTCGGGGGATGAACTCGAGGTTCTCCCGCCGGCGGGTACGTTCGGCCCCAAGTCGCTCGACGAGTCCGTCGTGCTCATCGCCGGAGGGAGCGGCATCACCCCGGTGATCTCGATCGCGAAGTCGATCCTCGTCGCGGGTTCCGGAGACGTCGCGCTGATCTACGCCAACCGCGACGAGCGGTCGGTGGTCTTCGCCGAGGAGCTGCGTGAACTGGCAGATCGCCACGGCACCCGGTTCAGCGTCGTCCACCTGCTCGACTCCGTCCAGGGGCGGCCGACCGGTGCGGGCCTGTCCGCTCTGCTGCAGCCATACCTCGACCGGCAGGTCTACGTGTGTGGACCGCCGCCGCTCATGGACCTCGTCGCCTCTGTGTGTGAGGCCCTGGGTGTCGAGCGTGGTCGGGTTCATGCGGAGCGGTTCGTCTCGTTGCAGGGCAACCCCTTCGACGCCGTCGGCCCCGTCGGGGAGGAGGCGCCCGAGGACGACGACGATCCGGGGTGTTCGGTCGAGGTCCACCTCGACGGCGAATCGCACGTGGTGCCCTGGAGGGGCCGGAAGAAGCTCCTCGACGCGCTGCTGGAAGCAGGTCTCGACGCGCCGTTCTCCTGCCGGGAAGGGGCGTGCAGCGCATGCGTCTGCAGTCTCACCTCGGGCGAGGTTCGATTGGCGCACAACGAGATCCTGTCCGACGACGAGATCGCCGAGGGGTACATCCTGGCCTGCCAGGCCGAGCCTGTGGGCGAGAAGATCACGATCGAGTACTGAACTCGCGGTGGCGCCGAAAAGCCCTCCCACTCGATGGGAGACCCACGTCACACCGGGCGCCCTGGTTGCCAAGCTGAGGACACCGCGACGAGTGGCACGGTCGCGATCATCCGATCAGGAGGCGTTGTGAGTACGACCATCGAACCGAGCGGCGAAGTCAGGGACATCGACACCGGTGCGCCGCCACAGCGTTACGCCCGGGGATGGCACTGCCTCGGACTGGTCCGCGATTTCGCCGACGGAGCTCCGCACCAGGTGGCCGCGTTCGGTACCGAACTCGTGGTCTTCGCCGGTGAGGACGGCACGCTGAACGTGCTCGACGCCTTCTGCCGGCACATGGGCGGCAACCTGGCGCTCGGAACCGTCAAGGGCAACACGATCGCCTGCCCCTTCCACGACTGGCGTTGGCGCGGCGACGGCAAGTGCGCCGGTATCCCGTACGCGAAAAGGGTTCCGCCCATTGCGCGAACACGTGCCTGGACGTCCACGGTGGTGAGTGGCCAGCTGTTCGTCTGGCACGACCCGCAGGGATCGGTTCCGCCCCCCGAGCTCGCCATCCCGGAGATCCCGACCTACGGCGACGAGGGCTGGACCGACTGGGTGTGGAACTCGATCGACGTGACCGGATCTCACTGCCGCGAGATCGTCGACAACGTCGTCGACATGGCGCACTTCTTCTACGTGCACTACGGCATGCCGACCTACTTCAAGAACGTCTTCGAGGGGCACATCGCCAGTCAGGTCATGCGGTCGCGCCCCCGCGCGGATGCGGCCGGGGTGAGCCAGAGCACCAACTACAGCACCGAGAGCCAATCCGACGCATCGTATTTCGGACCCTCGTACATGATCGACAAGCTCTGGAGCGGCGGCCGTGATCACGACGGCGACCCGAACATCTACCTGGTCAACTGCCACTATCCGATCTCGCCGACATCGTTCCGGCTGCAGTACGGCGTGCTCGTCGAGAAGCCCGCGGGGATGGCCGACGAGCAGGCGAACCAGATCGCACAGGCCGTTGCCAAGGGAGTCGCCATCGGCTTCGAACAGGACGTGCAGATCTGGAAGAACAAGTCGCGCATCGACAATCCGCTGCTGTGCGAGGAAGACGGGCCTGTCTACCAGCTCCGGCGCTGGTACGAGCAGTTCTACGTCGACGTCGAGGACATCGCGCCGGAGATGGTCAACCGGTTCGAGTACCAGATCGACACCGAACGCGCCCTGAAGAGTTGGCAGGCCGAGGTCGAGGAGAACCTCGCCGCCGGCCGCAGCGCTCTGGCGCAGAACCCGGCCTCGACACCGAACCGCGAGGCCGCCGGCCAGTCCGTGTCCTGACCCCCCGTCGACAACACCGAGTGCCGCCGGCGCTCACTTCTGAGGAGAACACCTATGAGCCACGAAGTGCTCGACAAGGTCATGGACATGGCCGACGAACTGCGCGCGGGTGCGGAGGAGTCCGAGAAGCTCGGACGCCTGTCCGACGATGTCGCGAAGGGACTCAAGCAATCCGGCATCATCCGACTGCTCCAGCGCAATACCTATGACGGGTACGAGGCGCACCCGAGGGAGTTCGCCGAAACCGTGATGGGGACGGCGGGAATCTACGGATCGGCCGGTTGGATCGGCGGAATCGTCGGCGTCCACCCGTGGCAGCTGGCCTTCGCCGACCCCCGGGTCCAGGACGAAGTGCTCGGCGGCGATTCGGACACCTGGCAGGCGTCGCCCTACATGCCCGGTGGTGTCGCGACTCCCGTCGAGGGCGGTTACCGGATGACGGGGCGGTGGCAGTTCTCCTCCGGCACCGACCATTGCGACTGGATCTTCCTCGGCGCCTTCACCGGTGACGCGGACGGCAAACCGCTGATGCCGCCGGTCGGACTGCATGTCATCCTGCCGCGGTCGGACTACCAGATCGTCGATGACTCCTGGGATGTGGTGGGGCTCCGGGGAACCGGCAGCAAGGACATCATCGTCGAGGACGCCTTCATCCCGGCACATCGCGTCATGCGCTCCGGTGACGTCATCGACGGCACCGCGGCGAAGGAGTACGGCGTCACCGAGACGCTCTACAAGATGCCGTGGTCGACGATGTTCCCGCTGGGGATCACCTCGGCGACGATCGGTATCTGCGAAGGAGTGCTGGCAGCGGGGATCGCCTATCAGCGCGATCGGGTGGCCGCCACTGGTGGGGCGATCAAGGACGACCCCTACGTCCTGCACGCCCTCGGTGAGGCCGCTGCCGAGATCGACGCCGCACGGCAACAGCTCTTGGGCAACGTCGACCGCATCTACGACCTCGTGGACGCCGGCACCGAGATCGACTTCGAGATGCGGGCCGCCTCGCGGCGCAACCAGATCCGCGCCGCCTGGCGCGCAGTCCGCGCGGCCGACGAGATCTTCGATCGGTCCGGCGGCAACGCGCTGCGGATGGACAATCCATTGCAGCGGTTCTGGCGGGACGCGCACGCCGGACTGCACCACGCGATCCATGTCACCAGCACCACCTATCACGCCGCCGCGCTGGCATCCCTGGGTGTCGAGGTCCCCGCAGGTCCCCTGCGGGTGATGATCTGAGCCGGGGGATCACGACGATGGGTCTGATCGCAGCGCTCGGCTACGTACGGGTGATGGCCACCGACATCGATCGGTGGCGCGAGTTGGGTTTCGAGGTACTCGGATTCGCGCCGGGGACCGGACCCGAAAAGGATGCGCTCCACTTCCGGATGGACGAGCGCGCAGCTCGGATCACCGTGGAACGCGGCAATGCCGACCGGGTCACGGCAGTCGGCTGGGAGGTGCGCGACCACCTCGCACTCGCCGAACTCCGGCAAGTGCTCGACGAGGCCGGCACCCCGTACTCGGAGATGGACCAGGACCTGTGTGACCACCGCCGGATCGAGGGCGGCATCAGCCTGAAGGATCCCGGCGGAACGCCGCTCGAGATCTTCCACGGCCCGGTGCTCGACCACAGCCCGGTTCTCACCAGGTACGGACAGAAGTTCGTCACCGGCCCCCAGGGGCTCGGGCACGTCGTGATGCCGACGACCAACTTCGACGAATCCTACGTGTTCTACACGGAGACACTGGGATTCCTGCCGCGCGGGGCGTTCCGGATGCCCACGCCACCCGGGATGCCGCCGTCGAGGATCCGCTTCCTCGGGATCAACCAGCGGCACCACAGTCTCGCCATCATGCCGGCGCTCGAAGGGCGTGATCCCGGACTCATCCACGTGATGGTCGAGGTCGACGAGCTCGACGCCGTCGGCCGGGCCTACGACCAGGTCATGGCCCGCGACTTCCCGGTCTCCTCGACCCTCGGCAGGCACACCAACGACAAGATGGTCTCGTTCTACGTCCGGGTACCGGGCGGTTGGGACATCGAGTACGGCACCGGCGGGGTGCTGGTCGACGAAACGCACTACACCGCAGAAGAAATCACCGCCGACAGTTATTGGGGCCACGAGTGGATGTGGGCCCGGCAGGCCAAGGAGTCAGCATCGTGACCATCTCAGACACGCAGGGCGCGCGGACGACCGATCACGACGTGATCGTCATCGGCGCGGGCATCTCCGGCCTCTACGCCGTCCACAAGCTCCGCGGCGACGGCCTTGACGTGCACGGTTTCGAGTCCGCCGCGGACGTCGGCGGAACCTGGTACCACAATCGGTACCCCGGGGCGCGGTGCGATGTGGAGAGCATCGACTACTCGTACTCGTTCGACGAAGACCTGCAACAGGAATGGACCTGGACCGAGCGTTTCGCGACGCAGGCGGAGATCCTCGCCTACCTGCGTCATGTCGCGGACCGGTTCGACCTCAGATCTGCCTTCGACTTCCTCACGCGGGTCACCGCGGCCACCTACGACGAGGAACTCGCGCAGTGGGCGGTGAGCACCGACACCGGCTCCACCGTGACCGCGCGGTTCCTGATCATGGCGACCGGTGTGCTCTCCGCGACCAACAAACCCGACATCCCCGGCCGTGATCTGTTCGCCGGCGAGACCTACCACACCGGCGAATGGCCGCATCACGACGTCGATTTCGCCGGCAAGCGTGTGGGTGTCATCGGTACCGGGTCGTCGGGAATCCAGTCGATCCCGGTGATCGCCGAGATCGCCGAACACCTCGTGGTGTTCCAGCGCAGTCCCAACTACTCCATCCCCGCGGGTAACCGGCCGCTCTCCGAGGAGGTCATCGCCGAGGTCAAGGCCAATTACGCCGAACGCCGCCGGCTCTCCCGGATGAGCGGGGGAGGGACCCCGAACGCGCCGTACCCCAAGGGTGCACTCGAGGTGGACGAGGCGGAACGTACCCGGGTCTACGACGAGTGGTGGCAACGCGGTGGCTACCTGTTCGCCAAGGCGTTCCCCGACCAGACCACCAACCTCGCGGCCAACGACACCGCGCGTGAATACGTCGAGGCGCGCATCCGGGAGATCGTCCGGGACCCGGCCGTCGCCGACATCCTGATCCCGACGGATCACCCGATCGGCACCAAGCGGATCGTCACCGACAGCGGTTATTTCGAGACCTTCAACCGCAGCAACGTGACCCTGGTCAACCTGCGCGAGACCCCGATCGAGGAGATCACCCGGACCGGGGTCCGGACCTCGGGGGAGAACTTCGACCTCGACATGCTGATCTTCGCGACCGGGTTCGACGCGATGACCGGATCGTTGTCCCGCATCGGCATCCGCGGACGTGGCGAACGCACTCTCACCGAGGAGTGGGCCGCGGGGCCCCGCACCTACCTCGGCCTGGCGGTGCACGGCTTCCCCAACATGTTCATCCTCACCGGACCGGGGAGCCCGAGTGTCCTGGCCAACATGGTTCTCGGTGCCGAACAGCATGTGGACTGGGTCGCCGATGCCATCCGTCATCTCGACGAACACAATTCGGCGGCCATCGAGGCGGAGAGCGACGCGGTCGACAGCTGGGTCGCCGAGTGCTCGGCCAAGGCGGCCGGCACCCTCTTCCCCTCGGCGAACTCGTGGTACATGGGCGCCAACATCGAGGGCAAACCCCGGGTCTTCATGCCGTACATCGGCGGGTTCGGGAACTACGCGAACGTGTGCGCCGAGGTGGCCGAGGCCGGTTACAAGGGCTTCGAGATCTCCTGACCCGATGACGCGATCCCACACCATCCAGACGGATGGAAACCGACGGATAGGACACCGACATGAGCCGTCGTAGCGACCTGCATCCCGACGTCGAAGCGATGCTGACCGCCCTCGAGGCGGGATTCCCCGACGTCACCGAACACGATCCCCGCGAGCTGCGGGACATCATCGTGTCTCGGCGTGCTCCGCTCACCCGGCAGCCGGACATGGCGATCGCCCGCGATCTCACGATCGACGGACCGGGCGGCGACCTGGCGCTGCGGGTGTTCGTGCCGCACCGCGATTCCGACGACGGAAACAGGAGCGGAGGTCTGCCGGTCGTCGTGTTCGCACACGGCGGCGGGTTCGTCTTCTGCGACCTGGACAGCCACGACGAGTTCTGTCGATCGATGGCGGCGGAAGTGGGTGCGGTCGTGGTGGCGGTCGACTATCGTCTCGCGCCCGAACACCGGGCCCCGGCGGCGATGGAGGATGTCTATCGGGCACTGTGCTGGACGTCGGAGAACATCTCCGGGTTCGGTGGGGATCCGCATCGCATCGCACTGGCCGGCGACAGCGCGGGCGGAAACCTGGCCGCCACGACCAGTCTGGCCGCCCGCGACCGCAACGGGCCGAAGGTGTGCGCCCAGGTCCTGCTGTACCCGGTGATCGACGACGACTTCGACACCGCGTCGTACCGCGACTACGGAGTCGGGTTCTACAACACGACCAAGGCCATGCGGTGGTACTGGGAGCAGTACGCACCCCAGGGGCGGCACAGCGCCCTGGTGATCCCCACCAACGCAGACACATTGGCCGGTCTGCCCCCGGCGGTGGTGGCCACCGCCGAACTCGATCCGCCGTGTTCGGCCGGTGAGGAGTACGCCCGATTGCTCGCGGCCGCCGGCGTCCCGGTGATCGCTCACCGATTCGACGGACTCTTCCACGGCTTCCTCACCTTTCCGCAGCTCTCGCTCACGCCACCCGCGCGCGAGAAGGTCTGGCAGATGATCCGCGACATCCTCGCGGCGACTCCTGCGGACGAAAATCAGAGGAGCGCAACATGACACCACAGCAGGGGACACAGCAGCTGAGCGGCAAGGTCGCGCTGGTGACGGGCAGCAGCCGCGGGATCGGGCGCGGCATCGCCCGGCGACTCGCGAGCGCCGGGGCCACCGTCGTGGTCACCGCGCGATCCTCTACGCCGTCGCCGTCGATCCGCAACGGCGAGAAGCTGCTCATCTCCGGAACCCTCGACGAGACCGTGCACCTGATCGAGGAGGCCGGTGGAACCGCCCACGCGATCACCGCCGATCTCGAGGATCCAGAACAGCGCGACCGCCTCGTCGACGGCGTGGTCGAGGCCGCCGGCGGTATCGACATCCTGGTCAACAACGCCGGCTTTGCCGACTACTCGTCCGTCGAGGACATGAGCGTGGCAACCTTCGACCGGACGATCGAGCACTACCTCAAGGTGCCGTTCCTCCTGTCCCAGAGGGCGATCCCGCACATGCGGCGCAACGGTGCGGGTTGGATCGTGAACATCGGCTCCTCGACCGGGCTGAGCCCCATCCGGCCGTTCCGCGAGTACAACAAGACCTCCGGCGACGTGATCTACGCATCGGCCAAGGCGGCGCAGCACCGGTTCACCCAGGGCCTCGCGGCCGAGTTGCTCGACGACAACATCGCGGTCAACGCGGTCGGACCGTCGACGGCGATCATGACCCCCGGCGCCGAGGCACTGCTGCCGGACGGCTACGAGACCGAGCCGGTGGACTATCTCGCACAGACCGTCCTGGAGATGTGCACGCTCCCGGCCGCCGAGCGCACGGGCCTCGTCGCCTTCAGCCTCCACTATCCGTGGGCCACCGGGACACCGGTGTTCTCGGTGGACGGCCGCACCCAGCTCCCGCCACTCGAACCGCCGGCCTGGGCCAACCCCCACATAATGCCGGCCGGCGTGTGAACGCCGAACAGACGTGACGGGGACACGACCAGAATCGAGCGAGACAGGAATCATGACCAACGAAGCAGCACAGCGGTTTTCGTCGGGGACCGCAGTGGTCACCGGTGCCGCGGCCGGAATCGGTGAGGGATTCGCCCGTCACCTCGGTCTCCTCGGGATGCACGTGGTGGTGGCCGACATCGACCGCGATCGGGCCGCGGCCGTCGTCGACGACATCGCCGCGGCCGGCGGTCGGGCGAGCGCCTACGCCGTCGACGTCGGCGACCCCAGCGGGGTCGAGGAGTTCGCGGCCGCGGTGTTCGAGGGCCGCGGCAGTGTGGAACTGCTGATCAACAACGCCGGGATCGAATCGGCCGGGTTGATCTGGGAGATCGACGACGCCCGGTGGCGACGGCTCATGCAGATCAACGTCGACGGTGTCTTCTACTGCATCAAGTCGTTCGTGCCGCGGATGATCGCCGCCGGGACCCCGTCGTGCATCGCCAACCTCTCCTCGGTCGGCGGTTTGAATACCGTTGCGGTGCAGGCCCCGTACATCGTCAGCAAGCATGCCGTGCTGGCGATGACCGAGTGCCTCCACCAGGACCTGTCCATCGTCGGCGCACCGATCCAGGTGAGTGCGGTGATACCGCACTCGATCCGCAGCGACATCTTCCGGTCGGCACTGCGCGAGGCCCCGACCGACAATCCCACGGCCAACGCGGTGTTCGCCGCGATGCAGCGCGACAACGTCGAACGCGGACTCGACCCTCTCGACGCCGCCGCCCACATGCTCGATCAGATCGCGGCCGGTGAGTTCTGGATCCACTCCGACGACGAGATGTGCACGGCCGCAGCGCATCGGCGGGGCCGGCAACTGCTGGACCTCGCCCCGCCCGCCGACCCACGAGACATGCTCACCCGCATGGGTGTGCCAGTACCGGAAGGTGCATGATGACCAACGCAGTATCTGCGACCACCCACTCAGCGACGACCAACGCCGGCGCCGCCGATTCGGCATCCGTCGACGAGGCAGCCCTGCGAGCCGCGATCGCGAACTGTGATCCGGCGCCCCTGCTGATGTCACTGATCCACGTGACGGGCGATCTGGGTCTGCTCGAGGAATTCGGGCCCAGGCTCGAGATCTCCGTACCGGGAACGCATTACCAGACGGCGAACAGCAACACCCTGCCTGCCGGCGTGTACCCCGCGGACGTCGTCGCCGACATCCGTGAACGCGCCGTCGAACTCCTCGTCGGTTCCGACCTGACCGCTGCCATGGGGGTGCCGCCGGCCGAGGTCTTCGCCGACATGGCTCGGGTGGCGACCTCTCAGGTGGTCGACGACGAGTTCGTCCCTCTCCTCCTGGAGCAGGCCGGATTCGTCAGCGACCGGCGGAACGTCCCGGTGACGGTGGCTCCTCCCGCCGACTTCGACGTCATCGTCATCGGCGCCGGGATCACGGGTATCAACGCTGCCATCAAGCTGGGGGAGGCCGGGTTCTCCTACACGGTGTTCGAGGCGAACAGCGACATCGGCGGGACCTGGCACCGCAACCTCTACCCCGGTGCAGCGGTCGACACGCCGAGTCACTACTACTCCTACTCTTTCGAACTCAACCCCGAGTGGACCCGGTACTACCCGACCGGACCCGAATACCAGCGGTACCTGCTGTCCGTGGTGGACAAATACGGCCTCCGCGAACACATCCGGCTGAACACCGAGGTGGTGTCCGCCACCTGGTCCGAGGGTGACCAGCGGTGGCAGGTCGTCATCCGCGATGCCGCGGGCAAGACCTCGACGCGTTCGGCGCGTGCGGTGGTGAGTGCACTCGGCATGCTGAACGCACCCAACATTCCCAACGTCCCGGGCCTCGACTCCTTCGCCGGGACGGTCGTGCACACCGCGCAATGGGATCCGGCGCTGGATCTGACCGGCAAGAAGGTGATCGTGCTCGGCACCGGGTGCACCTCGGTGCAGGTGGTGGCGAGCATCGTCGACCAGGTCGCCTCTCTCGACGTCGTCGCACGATCCCCGCACTGGATCGTCCCGGAACGCGCCGTGGTCAATGATGTTGCCGCAGAACAACGGTGGGCCCTCGCGCACCTACCCTTCTACCACGAGTGGTTCCGGTTGCGGTCCTACTGGTTCGCCTCGGACAATCTGTACCGCCTGCCGCGGGTGGATCCGGAATGGGCGGCGACGCACTTCTCGGCCTCGGCCGAGAACGACATGGTGCTCCGCAACGCGCAGAAGTATCTGCAGGACAACTTCGCCGACGATCCGGAACTCATGGCGAAGCTGACCCCTGACTTCCGGCCCTACGCCAAGCGGATCGTCAAGGACCCCGGTTTCTACGCGGCCCTCAAACGCGATCACGTCTCCCTGCATCGCGCGTCGTTCGCCGAGGTGACCGCCGACGGGGTGCGCACCACCGAGGGGGAGTTCCTCGAGGCCGACGTCATCATCCTGGCCACCGGGTTCAAACTGCAGTTCACCACCGCGATCGACATCGTCGGCCGCGACGGCAGGAGCCTGGCGCAGGTGTGGGACGGCGGCGAGGACCCGCGTGCGTACCTGGGCGTGCAGGTCTCGGGCTTCCCGAACCTGTTCGTCACCTCCGGCCCCAACTCCGCACCCAATCACGGTGCCGGGCACAACATCACGAGCGAAGAGCAGGTCCACTACATCGTCGAGTGCCTGCAGTACCTGATCGAGAACGATCACCAGTCCATGGATGTGCGACCCGAGGCGCTCGCGGAGTACAACGCGCGGGTGGACGAAGCGCTCGACGAGACGGTGTGGATGCATCCGGGAGGTCAGGTCAACAGCTACTACCGGAACAGTGCCGGCCGGGCCGTGGTGCCGTGCCCGTGGCGTCTCGTCGACTACTGGACGATGCTGCGCGAACCACACCCCGAGGACCTCACGTTCGTCACCGCCGACCGTAGCCCTGACGTCGAAGCGGTCCGGTCATGAACGCGACTGTGCCGCAGACCGATCAGACCGTGGACCTCCTGGTCGTCGGCTCGGGTACCGGACTGGCGGCCGCGCTGGCCGGCCACGAGCTCGGCCTGTCGACGCTGGTGGTGGAGAAGTCGGAGTACGTCGGTGGTTCGACGGCGCGCTCCGGCGGGGCGTTCTGGGTGCCGGGCAATCCGATCCTGCGCCGTGAGCAACCCGACGACGGCCCGGCGGCCGCGGCCGACTACGTACGCGCGGTGGTGGGTGACAGCGCTCCTGCCGAGAGGGGTGCGGCCTTCCTCGAACACGGTCCCGAGGCCATCGCGATGCTCGAGCGGACGACGCCGATGACGTTCATGTGGGCGCGCGGCTACTCCGACTACCACCCGGACGAACCGGGCGGATCCGCAGTCGGCCGCACCTGCGAATGCAAGCCCTTCGACGTCGCGACGCTCGGCCCCGAACAGGCACGTCTGCGACCGGGGTTGATGGAATCACCCCTGCCCATGCCCATCACCGGTGCCGACTACAAATGGCTGAACCTGTTGCGAAGCACGCCGAGTCGTTCGCTCCGCCGCATCGTGAGGGCATTGGGTATCGGGCTCGGAGGGCTCGTCGTCAAGCGTAGGTATGCCGCCGGCGGACAGGCGATCGCCGCCGGACTGTTCGCGGGGGCGCTGGCCGCGGACATCCCGATTTGGACCGACACCCCGATGGTGGATCTCGTCGTCGAAGACGGCCGTGTGGTGGGGGCCGTGGTGAACCGGGACGGCGTCGATGTCACCGTTCGCGCGCGCCGGGGCGTGGTGCTGGCGGCCGGCGGTTTCGATCACGACATGGAGATGCGGCACAAGTTCCAGTCGGAGTCGTTGTCGGCGAACAGCAGTCTGGGTTGCACGACGAACACCGGCGATGCGATCAAGATCGGTCAGGACCTGGGTGCGGGGGTGGCGTCGATGGAACAGGCGTGGTGGTTCCCCGCGGTCGCGGCCGTACCCGGCGGGTCGCCGTCGGTGCTCCTGGCCGAGCGGTCACTGCCGGGGTCGTTCATCGTCGATGCGTCCGGGCGCCGATTCATCAACGAGGCACTCGACTACATGACCTTCGGGCAGCGGGTACTCGCCCGGGAGCAGGCGGGCGACCCGGTCGGGACCATGTGGCTGGTCTTCGACCAGCGATACCGCAACAGCTACCTCATGGCGGGCAGCCTCTTTCCCGGGCAGCCGCTGCCCCGAGCCTGGTACGAGCACGGCATCGCGGTCCGCGCGGATGATCCGGGTGACCTGGCCATCCACATGGGTGTCGACGAGACCGCGTTCCGGAACACCTTCGACGCGTTCAACGCGGCGGCCGCCGTCGGCGTCGACCACCAGTTCGGACGCGGCACCAACGCCTACGAGCAGTACTACGGCGATCCGACCATCAGCCCGAATCCCACGCTCCGCGCGCTCGACGGTGGACTGTTCGCCGTACGACTGGAGTTGAGCGACCTCGGGACGTGCGGCGGTCTGCAGGCGGACGACCGGGCTCGCGTGCTGCGCGAGGACGGATCGGTGATCGACGGCCTCTACGCCACCGGCAACACCGCGGCGAATGCGTTCGGTGCGACCTACCCCGGCGCGGGCGCGACCATCGGACAGGGCCTCGTCTACGGGTACATCGCCGCACTGAGCGCGGCCGGCCGGCTCGCGAGGTGACACGGTGAGCCAGATGACCGACGGGCCGATCGTCGACGGCGCATCGATGCGACATGTGCTGGGCCACTTCGCCACCGGCGTCGTGGCGATCACCGGTATCCATCCCGACTCCGGGGAACCGGTCGGGCTGGCGGCGAACTCGTTCACCTCGGTGTCCCTCGATCCGCCGCTGGTGGCGTTCTGCGTGGGCCTGACCAGCACGTCATGGCCTCTCGTGCGTGCCGCAGGCCGGTTCACGATCAACATCCTCGCCGACTCGCAGGAAGCGGTCTGTCGTCGTCTGGCGTCACCCGGTGCGGACAAGTTCCGCGACGTCGACTGGACACCGGCGCCTTCGGGTGCCCCGGTCCTGACGGGTGCGCTGGCGTGGATCGACGCCGAGCTCGATGCCGAGCACGCAGCGGGCGACCACACCATAGTCGTGGCGCGGGCACATCATCTCCGCGCGTCCGACCAGGAGCCGCTGTTGTTCTACCGCGGCGGTTACGGTCGGATCGCTCGTCCGGATCCGGCCGGAGGCGTCGTATGACGATGCAGCCCATCTCGTGCCAGGGGTGCGGCCGGGAGGTGCTGGTCGAGAAGTTCAGCGCGGCGCACACCTCGATCCAGTGGCCGTTCGACGCACGCGAGTGCCCTTTCATCGCGGCCCGTGACGACGCCGGAACCGCTGCCGGTTTCGGCGCGAACACCCACGGGTGCGAGCAGCTCCTGCGCACCATCGATCAGGCGTTCGCGGAGCAGTCCCTCACCGAGAGTGGTATCGAACTCCCTGTGGGACAGAACGTTCCGCGACTGCACTGAACGACGACCGGTGAATGGGACGGGCGCCGTCACGCCGGTCGCGGAGGTGGGACTCTGCGAGTATGGTGACCGACAGCGCGATCGAGACAACCGTAGCAAGCGGAAACACGGAGACGTCGGGCGTCCCCGAACTCCGTGAACTCGCCACCGAACACGGCACATTGCGATATCGGGAGGCCGGCGACGGACCGCCCCTGCTCTTGCTGCACGGCTCCGGACCCGGCGTGACCGGGTGGCGCAACTTCAGCGGCAACATGCCGGTTCTCGCGCGGCACTACCGGACCATCGTCCTGGAGTTCCCCGGTTTCGGGGTCAGCGACAGTTTCGGTGCGCCGCACCCGATGCACTCGGCGCCGACCGCGGTGCGGGCTCTCCTCGACGGTCTCGACCTCGATCGTGTGCGACTGATCGGCAATTCCATGGGTGGCTTCGTGGCCACCGACTTCGCGCTCTCCGATCCGGAGCGGGTGGAGAAGCTGGTGACGGTCGGCGGCGCCGGGACGAGCCTCTTCGGCCCGCAACCGGGTGAGGGCATCATCCGGCTCGGCGAGTTCGTCGACAACCCGTCCCGCGAATCCCTGGTGGCCTGGCTGAATTCGATGGTCTACGACCGCTCGCTGATCACCGAGCAGATGATCGACGAGCGGTGGGAGCAGGCCACCGATCCGGAGACGCTGGCCAGTTCGCGGGCCATGTACGGGCGGGCCGCACTGGACCGGATGGCGCAGGCAATGCGGTCGTCGGAGGCGACACCCGGATGGGCGAACCTGCGCAAGCTCTCCGTGCCCACCCTGATCACGTGGGGGCGTGACGACCGGGTCAGCCCGGTCGACATGTCCATCCTGCCGATGCGGATGATCCCCCACGGCGAGATCCACATCTTCCCGAACTGCGGCCACTGGGTGATGATCGAGCAGAAAGAAGCCTGGGAGTCGGTGGTCCTGGCCTTCCTGGCCCGCTAGGGAGGTGCGGGTCCCGGTCGTCTGGTCGGTGGATCAGATGACCGGGGGATCAGATGACCGGGGCCGGTAGCCGACAGTAGCTGTGGCAGACACGATCGGAGATGATCCGATCCGGGCATTCCGGGTCGAACCAGCGGTCCACGAGTCCCCAGTGGACCGGATGCATCATGTACTGGCCGGTGAGAGCGTCGACGTCGGCGAACTCCTGCTCCCAGACGTGGGTCCACGTCGACGCGCCACGTGCCCGGATCACCGGGCTCAACTGCCATGCCCTGATTCCCGACATGTGATCGGGCATCGTCAGCGTGGCGTTCTCGAAGCGGTCGACCTCGGCGGCCGGCGCGGTCTCGTCGACCCGCAGGAGCAGGGTCCGGTAGACGGTAGGTGAGGGGCCGTCGTCGCGTCGGCCGGTCGTGTCCGGGCCGTCCGCTCCGAGGTACTCCACCGCATCCACATGTCGCACCGCGCTGTGCGCGAGGACCGCGTCGAGCACCGCCCGGGTGTCCTCCCAGTCCCCGGCGTCGGCGAACTGGAGATGGACGAGCAGATCCCCGCCGTTGCGGACCCCGGGCAGGGTCGCTTCGATCAGGATGCGCTGAGCCCGAGACTCTTCGGCGACGCCGCGGAGACGTTTGACGAGGACCGCGGTCTCGAGGTCGTCTCGTGGGTCGGCCAGGTGGAGGAGCGAGGTGACCTTATACATCGTTCAGCTTCTCCACATCGTCGGCGGAGGCCGCCATCGAACGGGTGCGCTCGACGATCAGTGGCTCCATGGACGTCCACCATCGGGACGGTTCGGGGTCGTGCCGGCCACGGACCGCCGCGGCCCACCAGTCGCCGGGCCCGGACACGGTCCACGTCGCCGTCACCGTGTTGTTCTCCCCGTCGATCCACGCCGGCGGACTCACCAGGACCCGGTCGAGCGTCAGGCCGCGTTCGCGGGCGGACGGCGCGTACTCGTGCAGGTACGCGTCGATGAACTCCGGGGCGCGGCCGGGTCGGACGACGACCTGATCGACGATGTAGATGGTGGCGTCGGGCATGTGACCACGGTAGGTGCCCGTATCACCGCTCCGGACAACGGTTCCCGGTAGCCGGGAGCTGACCCACCGCGAGGGCATGGTGCGCTTTGTAAGGTAGACGACCATGGGACCTGACAGCGCTGCTCATCCGCACCTCCCGGCGACCAGCTGGGCGGTGCTGGGGATGCTGTCGTTCGGCGAGGAACTGACGGGCAACGACCTGAAGAAGTGGGCCGACTGGAGCATCGGGTTCTTCTACTGGAGTCCCTCGGTGAGCCAGGTGTACACCGAACTGAAGAGGCTCGAGGATCGTGGGCTGGTGACCTCACGGATGGTCGCCGGTGACGGTGAGCGGGGACGGCGCCTGTATGGCATCACCGACGCCGGGGTGTCGGCGTTGCGGAGCTGGTCCCGTGACGCCGACGTGGAGCTGCCGGTTCTCAAACACGGTGTGATGCTTCGCCTCTGGATGGGCCACCTGCAGGAACCGGAACAGCTCAAGGAGCTGGTGCAGGCCCACATCGACAATCTCACCGAGCAGGCCCGTCGCGCCGGGGTCCACGCCGAGCACTCCGACGACGAACCTGCCTGGGCCTTCTCGCAGATGAGTCTGCGGTGGTCGCAGCGCTACTTCGAGTCCGAGATCCGTTTGGCCAGAGAGCTTCTCGACGACATCGATGCCGCGGCGATCCGCTACCGCGAGTCCGCCGCACACGACGAGAACGGTTTGCCGATCCCACGGGACCCGGGGACCTGGCGGTCGACCGTCGAGGACTGACGGGTTGCGCGGGGTCGGCGGCTATCCCTCGGACAGCACGCTCGCGGCGGTGGGTAGCGAACGCAGGAGATCGCGGCGCTGAAGTGTCGGTGTCACCCGCACCCCGGCCGACAGGCTCCGCCAGATCGCGCCGGCCGCGAGCTGTACCGGGCTGGTCATCCGATGGTCGAAAGCCATGTCCCGCAACGGTCCACAGATCGACACCGCGGTCGTCGCCTCACCGACGGGGCCGATTGGGGCGGCGATGCACCCGAACCCGCGGAGTGCCCCGTCCCGGTGCGTGGCGAACCCGCGCTCCCGGACCAGTGCGTCACCGGGGAGGTCGCGGCCGTTGAAGGCGAGCAGGGCGTTCCCCAACGCGGTCCGCTCGGCCGGCAGGCGACCACCGACCCGGGTCGGCACATGAGCCGCGAGCCGGCCGCCGATCTTGTCCAGATAGACGATGTCCTCGCCGTCGAGAACTGCGAGATGCACGACCATGCCGGTGATCCGATACAGGTGGTGGAGATGATCGGCGGACGCCGAGTGCACCCGATCCTGGTGGACTGCCAGCGACCCCAGCTCGACGAGGCGGATGCCCAGGCTGTAGTCACGGCCCTGTCGTCGGAGCCACCGCATCGCGACCAGACGGTCCAACATGCGGTGCGCCGACGACCTCGGCACCCCGGTGCGGACGACGACCTCCGCGAGGCTGAGCGTCTCCCGCCCGGCGAACGCCTCCAGGACCAGCGACAGGCGATCGAGGACGGCGGTCGGGGCCGCGTCGTTCACGGGTGTCCCCGGCCGGTCGCAAGAGATCGGGGCGGGTTCGGCAAGCGTCGTCATGTCGGCACTCCTTCAGGCAGCTAACGCTCTGACATGGCTATTTCGATTAGGAATATGCCATAGCGGAGCGCGCTTGTGAAGCAGGTCACGCAACTTCGTCCCGGTTTCGCGTCGGTCAGCGGGCCGGCTCGACCACCAGCGGGCACCTGGTGCCGGTGAAGATGCTGGCCGCGCACAGATTGCAGTGGATGCACAGTGAGGTCGCATCGCGATCCTTGCCGATCCGGTTGATCAGGTCCGGCTCCCGAAGCAGCGCGCGCGCCATGGCGACGTACTCGAAACCGTCCGACATCGCGGTGTTCATGGCCTCGAGGTCGGTGATCCCGCCCAGCAGGACCAGGGGCATCGTGAGCGCGTCGCGGAACTGGCGGGCGAAGTCGCGGAAGTACAGCGGCTCATAGGGGTAGTGGGAGAACACCATGTTGCCGAACATCTTCATCCCGAGCTTGACGATGCCCTTCTGGGTCTCGGCCATCTCGCGCACGGGAACGTCGCCGCGGAAGAGGTACATCGGATTCAGCAGCGACGACCCGCCGGTCAGTTCCAGTGCGTCGAGGTGGCCGTCGGCCTCGAACATCGTTGCCACACGGAGGGATTCGTCTAGCCACAATCCGCCGGGGACGCCGTCGGCCATGTTCATCTTCGCCAGCACCGCGATGTCGTCTCCGGCAGCTTCCCGGACCGCCGCCAGGATGCGGCGCGCGAACTCGGCGCGGTTGGTCAGCGACCCGCCCCAGGAGTCCTTGCGGCGATTGAGATTAGGGCTCAGGAACGAACTCGCCAGGTAGTTGTGGCCGAGGTGGACCTCGACGGCATCGAAGCCGACCTCCTTGGCGTATCGCGTGGCCTGTGCGTGCGCCTCGATGACGCGCGCGATGTCGGCCGGCGTCGCAGCACGGTCGAGGGCCATCGCGAGCGGGTTGGGCCGGGTCGACGGTCCGATCGACGGCAGGCCGGTCGAGCGGGAGTTGGCCACCGGCCCGGCATGCCCGATCTGCGCAGAGATCTTCGCGCCGGTGGCGTGGACGGCCTCGGTGAGCCGTCGCAGGCCGGGTAGCGCCTCCGGTCGCCAGTAGATCTGGTCGCGTTCGGTCCGTCCCTCGGGTGCCACCGCGAGGTAGGCGACCGTGGTCATGCCCACACCGCCCTCGCCGACGGCGACGTGGAAGTCGATGAGGGCATCGGTGACCAGTGCATTCGTGGTCACCCCTTCGAAGGTCGCCGACTTGATCACCCGGTTCCGCAGTTCCACGGGTCCGATGCGTGCCGGGGCCAGCGGATCGGGATGCGGAGGTGCGGGGCGCGTGGACTCGGTGAGCGGCAACGAAGTGATGGGGGAATGGTTCTCGACGGTCATGGGGTTCCTTTCGGATCGGGCTGTGGTCGGAGGGGGAGCGGGGTCGGTCCCCGGTGTGTCACGGGGCCGGGACGGTGATCGTGAGCCAGCGGAGCGCCTCTTCCACCGCGTCGGCCGAGTCGATGTCGGGGGCGAGTTCGGCCCAACTGAGCAGGGTGTCGAAGGTGGCCGCCTGGTACGCCGTGGCAATCGCGCGGCACGCGGAGGCCGGCGCCTCGGGGAGTCGTCTGCCGATGAAACCGGCGAGTTCGTCGATCCACGGCCGATACGCGGCGGGGGCCATCGCCACGAGTTCGGGCTCGGACGAGATCAGCCGCAACCAGTCGGCACTCACGCGCTGGACATGCGGTTCGTGTGAGACCGACTCGGCGATCGCGTGGCGGACGGCGTCGCCGAGGGGGGCGTCGGCGGCGGTGGCGGCCAGTGCGGCGGTGAGGCGTTCGGTCGCCGGTTCGACGCCCAGCCAGGCGATGTCGGATTTGGATGGGAAGTGACGCAACAGTGTCCGCGCGCTCACTCCCGTCGCGGCGGCCAGGTCCTGCCAGCTCGTGGCCGCGAAACCGTGCGTCGACCAGAGGCGGTACGCCTTGGCGACGACGTCGTCGGTGTCGAGGACAGACGGCCGTCCACGGCGCCGGGGCGTGCCGGGTGCGAGCGTCATGAGAGCTACATCACCATTATTGGCGAGGACTGTCAATAATGCGACGGCACGTTCGTCCGATCGAGCCGATGTCAGGGGTGCTGACTGAAGTGGCTGCGGCAGGCCTGATTTCGGGTCGTCTGACCAAACGACGCCACGTTCCCGGCTCAGATTTTCCGACCTCCCAGTCAATGGGAACGCCTCATCGCGGGCCCGTGGCGGTACGCACATAATTCACTGCCGCCACCCGGAGGGTGATGTGCATCACGCGAGGAACTGTGCGTGTCGGATGTCTCGTCCGGTGCGGGTTCTCGCACATCTCGTGAAGGAGAAGCCCGATATGAAACTCGGCGGACTGATTCGGCACCGGCGGACCATCGTCGGCGTCGGTGCCCTGGCCGTGGTCGCCACCTTCGGCGCCACCGCCTGTGGCAGTGATGATTCCACCAGCGACAGCGCCTCGTCGGCCTCGACGTCATCGCTCCCCTCGGAGCCGGCGTCCGGCGAACCGATCAAGATCGGATTCGTCTCACCCGAGGGCGGCGCCGCGGTGTCGATTCCCGAGTACCGACAAGGCGCCGAAGCCGCGGTGCAGTACGTCAACAACAATGCCGGCGGCCTCGCCGGCCGGCCGATCGAACTCGTGGTCTGCAAGCAGCAGGAGGAGCCGACCTCGGCCACCAAGTGCGCCAACGAACTGGTCGAGAAGAAGGTCGCAGCGGTGCTGTCGCCGGGCACCTCGATGGGACAGGTGATCGTGCCGATCATCTCCGGCGCCAAGATCCCCTACGTCACCCTCAACGCGGTGTCGCCGATCGAGCTGACCTCCCCCGACGTCGCCGCGCTGTCGGCCGGACTGCCCGGCACGCTCACCGCGATGGCCAGTGGGGCCAAGGACAAGGGGATGAAGTCGGTCACCCTGTTCGCCAGTGACGGCGGCGGGATGGGCAACGTCATCACCCAGATGGGAACGCCCGTCTTCAGTGGCTACGGCGTGGATCTGAAGGTCGTGCCCCTGCCGCTCGGCGTGCCGGATCCGACCCCGATGGTCTCGGCGGGTCTGTCCGAGAAGCCAGACGGCGTGAGCATCATCGCCGACGCGGCGACCTGTGCGGGCGTGCTGAAGGCCGTCCAGACCGCCGACCCGAACGTGGAGAAGATCCTGATCCCCACCTGCCTGGACCCCAACGTCACCAAGGTGATCGGCCTGGACACGGTCAAGGGCAACGTCGGCATCACCGCCACGGACTACCTGTCCGACAACCCGGACTCGGTGCTGTACCGATCGGTCCTGGGTCAGTACGCACCTGATCTGTCGATCACCGGCGCCGGTGCGTCGGGTTACCAGGTGCTGCTCGGGTTCGTGCGCACCGCCGGTGGCGTCCAGGGCGACGTGACCCCGGCCTCGCTGGGTGCGGCGATCAAGTCCGCCAAGGATGTCGAGATGCCCGCCGGCGGCGGCATCACGGTGACCTGTAATGGCAAGGCGTTCCCGCAGATGCCTGCGCTGTGCTCCAGCCAGATGCTCTACGGAACCGTCAACGACGAAGGCGTGCCGGTCGACCTGAAGCTGGCCGGCCAGCAGCCGGCCGCCTAGCCCGGCACACGAGGACAATTCATGACCGACCATCTCTCCTATCTCGTACTCGGCCTCGGCAACGGGGCGGTGTACGCGGCCATCGGGCTCGCGCTCGTCATGACCTTCAAGAGTTCCGGCGTCGTCAACTTCGCGACCGGCGCCGTGGCTCTGTACACCGCCTATACCTATGTCCTGCTGAGGACAGGGGAGCTGATGGTCCCGATCCCGGGACTCCCCAAGACGGTCCATCTCGGTGGGCCTCTTGGGGTCGTCCCGGCCATGGCGATCGCCCTGGTGATCGCTGCCGTCCTCGGACTCTTGTTCTACGCCTTGATCTTCCGTCCGATGCGCAACGCCTCGGTGGTCGCCAAGGCGGTCGCATCGATCGGTCTGATGATCGTGCTCCAGGCGCTCATCGCGCAGCGGGTGGGAACCGAGATCCCGCTCGTGGAGCCGATCTTCCCGATCGAGACCATCACCATCGGCGACAGCCGGGCCCCGACGGACCGGATGTGGCTCGCCGGCTGCGTCGTCGGCCTGGCCGTGGTCACCACACTGGTCTTCCGGTACACGCGATTCGGCATGGCCACCGAGGCGGCCGCGGAATCGGAGAAGGGTGCATACCTGACCGGGTTGTCGCCCGACCGGATCGCGTTCAGCAATTGGGCGCTGTCCTCGGTGCTGGCGGGTCTCGGTGGCATCCTCATCGCACCGCTGGTCACCTTGAACCCGGTGGCCTACACGATGTTCATCGTGCCGGCGCTCGCCGCCACCCTGGTCGGCAACTTCTCGTCGATCTGGCTCACCGTCATCGCCGGTATCGCCATCGGTGCCCTGCAGTCCGAGGTCACCAACCTCCAGAACACCTTCGACTGGCTTCCGAAAACGGGTATGGGGGAGGCGATCCCGCTCATCCTGATCATGGCCTTCCTCGTCGTCCGGGGCCGGCCGCTACCCGACCGCGGTGCGGTCGCCCGACCGGCACTCGGCCGGGCGCCCCGCCCCGACCACGTTCTCCTCCCGGCGCTCGTGGCGATCGCCGCCGCGGTCATCGCACTGCTGGTGACCGGCGGCAGCTACCGCGCGGCGATCATCACCAGCATGATCTTCGGCATCGTCGCACTCTCCCAGGTGGTGGTCACCGGGTACGCCGGCCAGGTGTCGTTGGCGCAGTTGACCCTTGCGGGTGTCGGCGCCTACTCGCTCTCGGTGCTCAACACCCATCTCGGCATCCCGTTCCCGTTCGCACCGATACTGGCGGCCCTCGGCGCCACCGTCATCGGTGTGGTGGTCGGCCTACCTGCGCTCCGGGTCCGAGGGCTCCCGCTGACCGTGGTGACCCTCGCCCTCGCGGTGTTCCTCGAGGCGTTCTGGTTCCGGAACCCCTCCCTGAACGGCGGCGTCAACGGCGCCCCGATCGACACGCCGCGTATCTTCGGCATCGATCTCGGAATCGGTGCGGGAGAGAGTTATCCGCGGATCGCGTTCGGACTGCTGTGCCTGTTCACGCTGGCCGTCGTGGCCCTGGGGGTCGCGTGGCTACGCCGTAGCCCGCTCGGCACCGACATGCTCGCGGTCCGCGCCAACGAACGCTCGGCCGCCGCGACCGGTATCGACGTCTCCCGAACCAAGTTGGCGGCGTTCGCGATCGGAGCCTTCATCGCCGGTCTGGGCGGTGCTCTGCTCGGCTACCAGCAGACCCTGGCGACCGCCGAATCGTTCACGGTCTTCCTGGGCATCAGCCTGTTCGCGGTCATGTACATCGCCGGTATCACCTCGATCACCGGCGGCATCCTGGCCGGGCTCATGGCACCCGGCGGTCTGCTCTACATCCTCGTCGACCGCTTCCTGCACGCCGGCGAGTACTACACCCTGATCAGCGGCATCCTGCTGATCGTGTCGGTCATGGCGAACCCGGACGGCATCGCGAGCCGGCTCCCGAAGATCCCGTGGCCGGCCCTGTCCCGTCGTGATCGTTCGAACGCCATTGCGGCAGAAGATGATCGGGTGACCGCATCGTCTCCGACCCCGGCGATCGACCGCGACCGGGCGGCTCTCGCCGTCGACGGTGTGGGCGTGTCCTACGGTGCGGTGGTCGCCGCGGAAGACGTCACCTTCGAGGTGTACCCCGGCGAGATCGTCGGGCTGATCGGACCCAACGGTGCGGGGAAGACGACTGTGATCGACGCGATCACCGGCTTCGCCCCGTCCACCGGCACGGTGACGCTCGACGGTGACGACGTGAGCGCTCAGCGTCCGCACGTGCGGGGCAGGCGCGGTCTGGGCCGGTCCTTCCAAGATGTCGAACTGTATGACGACCTGTCCGTCGCCGAGAACGTGACGGTCGGGGCGACCCGGTCGCGGTCCGACGAACCGATCGAGACGCGGGTGGCCTCGGTGCTCGCCACCCTGGGCATCAACGAACTGGCCGACGCCGAGGTGGCGACACTCTCGCAGGGACACCGGCAGCTGGTGTCGGTGGCCCGCGTGCTGGCGATGTCGCCGATCGTCGCGCTGCTCGACGAGCCGGCCGCCGGACTCGACTCGAGCGAGAGTCGCTGGCTGGGCGAGCGTCTGTGCAAGGCGCGCGACGCCGGGATGTCGATCCTGATGGTCGACCACGACATGGACCTCGTCCTGTCCATCTGCGACCGGATCGTCGTGCTCGATCTCGGTCGGGTCATCGCGACGGGGACGCCGGACGAGATCCGCGCCGACGCCGCGGTCGTCCGGGCCTATCTCGGTGCACCTGTCGAATCCGTCGAGACCGACTCCGTCGAGACCCCGTCCGTCGAGACCGAGGAGGTCCTGTCATGACCGCACTCCGCTGCCGCGGACTGTCCGCGGGCTATGTCCGGCAACGACCGTGTGTCCGGGACGTCGACCTCGACGTCGAGGCCGGCCAGATCGCCTGTCTGCTCGGGCCGAACGGCGCGGGCAAGACGACGCTCCTGATGTCCCTGGCCGGGATGGTGCCGCGTTTCGCCGGTGAGGTGACGGTGGACGGGAACGTCCTGCCGGCCGATCGCCCGCGGGATTCGGTGCGGTCGGGACTGGTGCTCGTGCCGGACGATCGCGCTCTGTTCCGCCAGCTGCCCACCGTTGCGAACCTGCGCCTCGCGGTGAAGGCGCGGGGCGATCGTGCCGCGGCGATCGAGGAGGTGCTCGGTTACTTCCCCTCGCTCCGGAAACGCCTCGGGGTCGAGGCAGGACGACTCTCCGGTGGTGAACAGCAGATGCTCGCCATCGGCCGGGCCATCGTGCAGCGACCCAAGGTGCTCCTCATCGACGAGCTGAGCATGGGACTCGCACCCGTGATCGTCGACGAGATCCTCGACGTCCTCCGCAGGCTGGCGGACGAGCGGGGGATGGCCGTCGTACTCGTCGAACAGCACGTGCAGCTCGCCCTGAGCATCGCCGACCGGGCCGGGATCCTCGTCCACGGCAGCATCGCGATCGACGACTCCGCCCAGGCGTTACGGGCAGACCCAGCCCGGATCGAGAGGGCGTACTTGAGCGTCTGACGCCGGTCCGCTCGCTGAATGAGAAGACCGCCGCCACGGTCGCGGCGGAGATGGTGACATGGTCGCCGGCGGTGATTTTCGGGCGATCGGACCGAGGGGTGCCCCGAAAAAGCAACGTGTTCTAAACTAGAACACGTTCACATTGGAAAGGTGAGGGCACAATGGCGGTTGACCAGCACGTTCGCGAGCAGATTGCGGCGCAGCTGTGGAGAGCGGAGACGTCGGCGACGGCCATCGACCGTCCCACGGACACCCATCCCGACCTCGACGTGGTCGACGCCTACGAGATCCAGCTGATCAACATCCGCAAGCGTCTCGACGCCGGGGCCAAGGTCGCCGGGCACAAGGTCGGCCTCGCCTCCGAGGCGATGCAGAAGATGATGGGCGTCGACGAGCCGGACTACGGTCACCTCCTCGACGAGATGCAGTACTTCGAGGAGACCCCCATCGACGCGAAGAAGCTGTGCTTCCCGCGGGTCGAGGTGGAGGTCGGGTTCATCCTGGGCGAGGATCTACCCGGCGAGGGATGCACCAACGACGATGTCATCGCCGCGGTCGAGTGGGTGGTGCCCTCGATCGAGCTCATCGACTCCCGCATCAAGGACTGGAAGATCACGCTGTGCGACACCATCGCCGACAACGCCTCGTCGTGCGGCTGGATTCTCGGACAGCAGCGTGTCCCGATCAGCGAGATCGACACCGGCGACATCGACGCGGTCCTGCATCGTAACGGGGAGATCGTCGCGAAGGGCAATTCGTCTGCGGTGCTGGGTCATCCGCTGAACGCGGTGTCGTGGCTGGCGCGCAAGGTGGACAGCTTCGGCGTCCGGCTGCGCAAGGGCGACGTGATCCTGCCCGGCACGGCGACGCGGGCGATCGACATCTCCTCGGGTGACCACTTCGTGGCCGAATTCGCCGGCCTCGGATCGGTCACCCTCGACTTCACCTGACATTCAACAGACTTCACTAGCAAGAGGAGGGTCCACGTGGCGGCAAAACTGACCGCGGCGATCATCGGATCGGGCAACATCGGCACCGACCTGATGTACAAGCTGGAGCGTTCGGAGGTCATCGAACCCCGATGGATGGTCGGCATCGACCCCGACTCGGAGGGCATGAAGCGCGCCGCCGACCACGGGCTCATCACGATGAGCGGTGGTGCGGACGAACTCCTCGGGTCGCAGGACAAGCCCGATCTCATCTTCGAGGCCACCTCGGCCTACGTGCACCGCGAATACGCCCCGAAGTACGAGGCCGCCGGGATCACCGCGGTGGACCTCACCCCGGCAGCGGTCGGACCCGCCGTGGTCCCGCCGGCCAACCTGCGCGAACACCTCGACGCCCCGAACACCAACATGATCACCTGCGGTGGGCAGGCGACGATCCCGATGGTGCACGCGGTCTCGTCCGTCGTCCCGGTCCCGTACGCGGAGATCGTCGCGTCGGTCGCCTCGGTCTCGGCCGGGCCGGGCACCCGCGCGAACATCGACGAGTTCACCCGCACCACCTCCGCCGGCGTCGAGTCGATCGGCGGCGCACAGCGTGGTAAGGCGATCATCATCCTCAACCCGGCCGACCCGCCGATGATCATGCGCGACACCATCTTCTGCGCCATCCCCGAGGATGCCGACACCGACGCCATCGCGGAGTCGATCCATCGGCGCGAGAAGGAGATCCAGCAGTATGTGCCGGGTTACCGCCTGCTGCAGGACCCGCAGTTCGACCCGCCGAGCGTCCTGAACGGCGGCTACGCGCGCGTGTCGATCTTCGTGGAGGTCGAGGGTGCGGGCGACTTCCTGCCGCCCTACGCCGGAAACCTGGACATCATGACCGCCGCCGCGACCAAGGTCGGCGAGGAAATCGCAAAGCAGAAGTTGGGAGTTCCCGCATGAGCACCACCAATGTGGTCACCACCCCGCGCGACCCGAGGCTGATGGCGAACGCGCGCAAGTACTCCGACACCCTCGACATCCGCATCACCGACTCCTCCCTGCGTGACGGCAGCCATCACAAGCGCCATCAGTTCACCGAGGAGGAGGTGCGGGCGATCGTCGGCGGCCTCGACGAGGCCGGTGTGCCGGTCATCGAGGTCACCCACGGCGACGGCCTCGGCGGCTCGTCGTTCAATTACGGGTTCTCCAAAACCCCTGAGCAGCAGCTGATCAAGGCCGCCGCCGAGACGGCCAAGCGGGCCAAGATCGCCTTCCTGATGCTGCCCGGACTCGGGACCAAGGACGACATCCGCGCCGCGCAGGACAACGGCGGCCAGATCTGCCGCATCGCCACCCACTGCACCGAGGCCGACGTCTCCATCCAGCACTTCGGTCTCGCACGCGATCTCGGACTCGAGACCGTCGGCTTCCTGATGATGAGCCACAGCCAGCCGCCGGAGGTCATCGCCAAGCAGGCCCGCATCATGGCCGACGCCGGCTGCCAGTGCGTGTACGTCGTCGACTCCGCGGGCGCGCTGGTCCTCGAGGACGTCACCGTCCGCGTCGAGGCGCTGGTCGCCGAACTCGGCAACGACGCGCAGGTCGGGTTCCACGGCCACGAGAACCTCGACATCGCGATCGCCAACTCGGTCAATGCGATCCGCGCGGGCGCCCAGCAGATCGACGGCTCCATCCGACGCTTCGGCGCCGGTGCGGGCAACACGCCCACCGAGGCCTTCGTCGGTGTGTGCGACAAGCTCGGCATCACCACCGGGGTCGACTTCATGAAGATCGCCGACGTCGCACAGGACGTCGTCCGGCCCGCCATGCCGTCGGAGTGCCTGGTGGACCGCCCGGCGATGATGATGGGCTACGCGGGTTGCTACAGCTCGTTCCTCAAGCACGCGGAGGGCCACGCCGAACGCTACGGTGTCTCGGCCGCCGAGATCCTGCTCGAGGCAGGTGCGCGCAAACTGGTTGGCGGCCAGGAGGACCAGCTCATCGACATCGCGCTGGAGCTGAAGAAGAAGCAAGACGCGAATGCCGGTGTCTGAGCGTCCCGATTCCGAGGGGTCCGGTTCCGGTTTCGACGCATCGAAGTACGGTCCGTGGGCGGTGATCGCCGGCGGTTCGGAGGGCGTGGGCGCCTCGTTCGCCCATCAGCTCGCCGACGCCGGGATCAACGTCGTGCTCATCGCACGTAAGCCCGGACCGCTCGAGGAGACCGCTGCCGAGGTCCGGGCCCGCGGCGTGCAGGCACTGACCCTGGCGGTGGATCTGACGGCCCCGTCGGCCATCGACGAGATCGTTTCCGCCACCGATGGTCTCGACGTCGGCCTGCTCGTCTACAACGCCGGGGCCAACAGCTACGGCGCAGACTTCGTGGAGGGTGACCTCTCGAAGTTCCAGACCGTCATCGATCTGAACATCACCGCCCAGCTCGCGCTCGTGCACCACTTCGGTGCCCGACTGCGGGCGCGGGGGAGTGGTGGGCTGCTGCTCGTCGGTTCCATGAGCGGTTACCTGGGCGGCAAGCACCTGTCGGTCTACGGCGCGGTCAAGGCTTTCGGGCGCGTGTTCGCCGAATCCCTGTGGCTCGAGCTGCGTGACCACGGAGTCGACGTCCTCGAACTCGTACTGGGGGTGACGCGTACACCCGCGATGGAAAGGGCCGGGATGAACCTCGGCGGGCCGCTGAAGGCGAGCGAACCCGACGACGTCGCCCGCGAGGGTCTCGAGCACCTCGCCGACGGTCCGGTGTGGGTGGCCGGCGGCAACGCGCGCCGGGCGGAGAAGATCAACGGCCCCGACCGCCGCAGTCTTATCCTGGCCCAGCACGAAGCCATGCTGAAGTTGTTCCCGCAGAAGGCTGCATCATCTGCTCCTTGAGTAGCCCGGAGCTTGCGGAGGGCGTATGTTTCTGCTCCTTGAGTAGCCCGGAGCTTGCGGAGGGCGTATCGAAAGGAGCCGTCCCCGTGCTCCCTGAGGTGCGAGGAGCGCAAGCGACAAGCCACGAAGGGCTGGTGAGCCAACACCCATGACCGACCACTATCGCGTCGGCATCACCAGCCCGATCGTCACGCGACTGCCGGGTGTCGCGGGCGAGTGGGAGGCCACCGCGGGGATCGCCGAACTCGCCGACATCGCCGCGGCGGCGGATGAGCTGGGGTTCGAGTACCTCACCTGCAGCGAGCACGTCGCGGTGCCCACCGAGATCGCCGGTCAGCGCGGCGGCACCTACTGGGACCCGTTGTCCACCTTCGGGTTCCTCGCGGGACGGACGCGGAAGATCCGGTTCCTCACCCAGGTGCTGGTGCTCGGGTACCACCATCCCCTGGAGATCGCGAAACGGTACGGGACGCTCGACGCCATCAGCGGGGGACGGGTGACGCTCGGCGTCGGAGTCGGTTCGCTGCGGGAGGAGTTCGATCTCCTCGGCGTCGAGTTCGACGGTCGCGGTGACCGCGCCGACGACGCGATGCGCGCACTGCGGGCCTCGTTGTCGGCCTCCGAGCCTGCCTACGAAGGCACCCATTACGAGTTCGGCGGCTCCATCGTCGAACCGTGTGCCGTCCAACAGCGGGTACCGATCTGGGTCGGCGGACGAACCCGGCGGTCCCTGCGCCGGGCCGTCGAGCTCGGAGACGGGTGGGTTCCGTTCGGGCTGGGCCGCTCCCGGCTCCGGGAGATGCTCGACGCGGTCGAGATCCCAGGCGGCTTCGAGGTCGTGCTCGGCGCCGGGCCGCTCGATCCGGAGGACGCCGACAGCACCGCCGCCGAACTGGAGAAGACCCGCGCCGCCGGTGCGACGATCGTGGGCGTGACGATCCGGGCAACGTCGGCCGACCACTACATCGGCCAGCTGCGACGACTCGCCGAACTCGGTCTGAAGGGGTGAACGCGATGACGATCGAAGAGCGATTGAGGCAGCTCGAGAACACTGTTCGGCTTCTTGCCGACGAACGGGAGATCATCCGCCTCGTCACCTCGTACGGACCACTCGTCGACAGCGGCGACGCCGAGGCGGTCGCCGCGCTGTGGACGCCCGACGGCATCTACGACGTCGACGGCCTCTTCATGCAGGGCCGCGACGACATCGTCGCGATGGTTCGCTCCGACGCCCACCAGGGACTCATCGCCCGTGGCTGCACGCATCTCCAAGGGGCGGTCCATGTGAACGTCGACGTCGACGTCGACGAGGCGATTGCGGCCAGCCACTCGCTTCTGGTGTTGTCCGGCGACAAGGGGTTCCGCGTTCTCCGCGCCACCGCGCATCACTGGAGGTTCGTACGCACCGGGGCCGGCTGGAAGGTCGCCCGGCGTACCAGCCGTGCCCTGGACGGCAACCCCGAGGCGCATCACCTGCTCAACGCGGGTGCCCACGGAACCGATGTCGAGCCCCGTGCACTGCCCTGAGTGTTCAGGATCGACCGATGTGTGCCAGGAACTCCCGTGCCGCACCAGCATTGGGTTGAGGACCGGACGACCACACCGCCCGTAACTGACGTTCGAGATCGAGGTCGTCGATCGGGATACGGACCAGCCGTCGGTCGAGATCGTCGGCGACCGACAGGTTGCTGAGCACCGCCGGCCCGGCCCCCGCGATGACCGCGGCGCGCACCGACGCCGTGGTCGACAGTTCCAGCACCGGTGCGGTGACCTCGCGGGACGGTCCCAGCGCCCGTGTGAGAGCGCGTTCGAAGAACTCGCGCGTGCCCGAGCCCTCCTCGCGGGTCACGAGCGCGGTACCGGCGAGATCGGCGGCCCCGATCCGACGGCGGCTGCGCGTCCACGGATGATCGGGCGGCACGACGACGACCAGCTCGTCACGCGCGATCGTCCGGCTCCGGAGTCCGGGCGCCACCCGAGGTCCCTCGACGAACCCGAGTTCGACCTCGCCGTCGCGCACCAGCGAGCAGACGTGGTCGGAGTTGGCGGCGGTGAACGACACCTTCGGCGCGGGTTCGTGCTGGGCCGCGAAGGACACGAGCCAGCGGGGGAGGAGGTGCTCCGCGACGGTGAGACTCGCGGCCAGCCGCAGCTGATCGCGTCGTTCCAGCCGCAGCGCGGCGAGTCCGGCATCGAATTCGCCTGCCAGCGTGAGCAATCGGTCGGCCCACTCGGCGACGAGCCGGCCCGACTGGGTCGGGACCGATCCGCGCGGCGTCCGTGTCAGCAGTCCGACACCCAGCTGGGTCTCCATCGCGCGGATACGTGCCGACACCGCCTGCTGGGTGACACCGAGCTCGGCAGCCGCCGCATTCAGACTGCCCGTGCTGACGACCGCCTGCAGGGTCTCCAACGAGGCGAGGTCGGGCATCCGCGGACTGAGAACCATCGCCCGAGGGTACAACCGCCGTTGGTACCCCGGCTACAAGCGACGTTTGTGACCCTCCAACGATTCGGGCTCTACCGGGGGCGCGGCATCCACGCGATCGTGGTGGACATGACCACGATGACCGCTCGCCCGACCGGGCCCGGCTCTCTGCCCGGCACCGCGCGCGGAGTGCGCGCCCGGGTCACCTACTTCCCGCCGAACTGGTTCGCGGTGGTGATGGGCACGGGGATCATCGCCATCGCCGCGCACGGCCTGCCCTGGCAGCCGGCCGTCCTGAGCGTCGTGGTCGCCGGGTTCTGGGTGCTGGCCTGCGTCGTGTTCGGGGCCGTGGTCGTCACCACGATCCGCCACTGGCTGATGGACCCCACCGTCGCTCGCAGCCACCACGACCACCGCGTCGTCGCGCACTTCTACGGTGCGGTGCCGATGGCGATCATGACCGTGGGGACCAGCACTCTCCTGGTCGGCGTCGGGGTCGTCGGCCGAGACGTGGCCCTCGGCGTCGATGTCGTGTGCTGGATCGTCGGCACGCTAGGCGGCGTGGTCACTGCGCTGGTCATCCCGTACCGGCACCTGATCTTGCGGCGGGCTCACGTCGGGGAGGCGTTCGGCGGCTGGCTGATGCCGGTCGTGGCGCCGATGGTGTCGGCGTCGGCCGCGGCGATCCTGGCCGGTCAGCTCGGCGCCGGGTGGGCACGGACCCTGGTTCTCGGGGTCGGGTTCGCGATGTTCGGACTGGCGGTGGTCGCCGCGACGCCCATCCTGGTCGCACTGGTCCGCCGATTCCGCACCGGCGATCACGGCGCCGCGACCATGATGCCGACCTGGTGGATCGTGCTGGGTCCCCTCGGGCAGTCGGTCACGGCGTCGTGCATGCTCGCCCACTCGGCCCCGCACCTGGTGCCCGCACCAGTCGCGGATGCCGTCCACGAGTTCGCGGTCGCCTACGGGTTGGTCGTGTGGGTGACCGCCGCACTCTGGATCGGTGTCGCCGCACAGCTCACCGTCCGCACCGCGCGGCTCGGGTTGCCGTTCGCGATGACCTGGTGGTCCTTCACCTTCCCGGTGGGTACCTACGTGACCGGTTCCTCCGCGCTGGCGCTCACCGTGGGCGGGATGGTGTTCGAGGTCGCGGCGGTCGCCGGTTTCGCGGTGCTGGTCCTCGCCTGGGGTGTCGTCGCCGCCCGGACCGTCCGGGGCGTCGTCTCCGGTGAACTCCTCCGACTGCCGATCCCGGGATGTTGACGCCTGTCGCGGTCGTCAGGATCATCGGAAGGGCGCCGGAAGGTCGCGCTCGGACATCCGGTGTGCCGAGCACCCGCAACCGGAAGGAGTCGCCATGGCAGACACTCAAGCGTGGACCGGAGGGGAAGCGAACGACGCCGACGTGGTCGAGCAGACGACGCCCGTCGATCCCGTCGACGTGGAATCCGCCGTCGGGTCGGAGGTGCCGTCGATCTCTCTCGAGGCCGATCCCGCCGACGTCGTCGAACAGGCGACCGTGCTCGGTCCCGACGACCCCGACGAGTATCCGCCCGACGACGATCGGTAGGGAACACACGCCTATAGCGCGTGTTCCTTCTACCGATCGCGGGGTGTCACATCCCGGCCGGCGGGTGCCCGAGGCAGATCAGGGCTCCCATCGGATCCTTGATAGCCGCGAGCGTCCCGTACGGGGTGTCCTCACCGGGCATCAGGATCTCGCCGCCGAGGGACTCGACCTGCTTGACCGTCGCCGCCACGTCGTCGACGGTGATGTAGATCTGCCAGAACGACGGAACCTCGTTGGGAAAGAGTGTGGAGGCGTCCATGATCCCGGCGTAGGACTCCTCGCCGTAGAAGATCTGGCCGTAGTGGTCGGGGCCCACTGCGTCGGGGTCACCGCCGGTGCCGACCTCCTCGATACGCGCGCCGAGCACAGTGCGGTAGAAGTCGAGTGACTTGGCGTAATCCTTGGACTGGCATTCGAACCAGTACGGGGTACCGTGATCGCCGAACTCGGAATAACCCTTGTGCTGCTTCGGCTGCCAGAAGCCGATGACCGCTCCGGCCGGATCGGTGGCGACCGTCATCGTGCCCTCGTCACCGATCGGCATGGGCGGGACCATGATGGTGCCGCCGGCCGATTCGACCGCATTCACGGTGGCGCCCGCGTCCTCGGAATGCAGGTACACCGACCAGATGTTCGGCGGCCCGGCCTCTTCCATGGCGGGACTGAGCCCGGCGACCGGTTTGCCGTTCTTGAGGAAGTTCCGGTAGCCGCCGAACTCCTCGTTCGGTGTCTCCGTCTCCCAGCCGAAGATCTCGCCGTAGAACTGCTCGGCTTTTTCCGTGTCGCTGCTCATCAGGTCGAACCAGATCGGCGCCCCGGACGGGGCTGCGTACTCGGCCATGCTCGTATCCCTTCGTTGCCATGCGGAATTTTGCTGAACGACTGAGGTAGAGACTTTCAGCGTCGCGCAAACTCATCGCTCCGACAGCGGGTTGGGATGCTCCGGTGAGATCGATACCGGCGCGTGATTTCGATACGGCTTCGCCTATGCCGGCCGAGTAGTGCCGACCGAGCGAAGCGAGGAGGTGCGTATCGAGGTCCTCGCCTACTCAGTCAGCGGGGGATAGGGCTTCGCCTATGCCGGCCGAGTAGGGCCGACCGAGCGAAGCGGGGACGGTGCGTATCGAGGTCCTCGCCTACTCGATAAGCGCGAGACGGGGGAGATGGCAATCTGGTTGGCATGACGACAGAACCGGGCATCGTCGACAGACTTCGCACCTTCGTGTGGCCTGCCGCCCTCGTCGGGGGCCTCCTCCTGGTGCTGTTCGCTCAGGTGGAGTGGGGAAGCACCGACGAGGGCGTACAACCGTCCATCACCGGTCTCGGGCGGGTGACCGTCCCGGGGGCGAGCGATGAGGACGTGGCCTTCTTCTTCGCGGACAACACCGACCGGCCCGGTCTGAGTGTGGTGATCCTCGGTGCGGTCATCGCGCTGGTCGCGGCGTTGGCGTGGTGGCGCGAGCGTCTCCGTCCGGCGGCGATCGGGGTGATCGGCCTGGCCGCGGTGGTCGCGCTGGTCGTCGGGCTCCGGACGCTGAGTGATCCGGCAACGCACCTGTTCTCCGACCGGGTCACCGAGGCCCTCGACCTCGAACTCCCGACGATGCAACCGGGTTACGGGCTGCTCGGCACCGTGGTGGTCGCGGTGCTGCTGCTCGTCGTCGTGGGGTTCGCGGTGGTGACCTCGGTGTGGCCCGGACGGACGGTGGACCCGGTGGTGGTCAGCCGAAACGACGAATCGTCTTGATGGGCCCCATGTCCTTGACCTTGGTGAAGCCGATGGGCTTGCCCGTGGTGTAGGCGTTGAACACGCGGCCGCCGCCGGCGTAGATGCCGACGTGCCCGGCGTCGCGGCCGAAGATGATGATGTCGCCGGGGGCGAGGGCGCTGAACGGGATCGCATTGCCGACCTTCGCCTGCTGTTGGCTGGTCCGCGGCAGTTTCACCCCAGCGGTGTGGAAAGCCCACTGGACGAGACCGGAGCAGTCCCAGGAGTGCGGACCGGTGCCGCCCCATCGGTAGGGCTTGCCGATCTGGGTCATCGACGCGCCGAGCGCCGCCAGACCGGTGGGCGTGGGGATGGGCAGGTATATCGGTACCGAACCGGTGGAATCACTGGAGCCGGAACTCGAGCCGGCCGCGGCGGCGCGTCCGGCATCGGCGAACGGGGAACCCACGAACGGGGCCGCGACAGACAGCGCGGCGGACAGGGCGACAGCACAGGTGACCCGCACGCAGCGGGTTCGCAAATCGGACATGACGCTCAGATTGGCGGACCGGATACCCGCGTGTCGCCGTTAGTTCTCGACGTGTGATGAATGTGTGACCGTTGTGATGCGTGAGGCTAAGCACGATTAATGGTGCCCGTGGTGCTCAAATTCGACGGGTCACCAATAACCGTCGGGATCGGTGGCGGGTGATTCCGGAGGAATGATCCCCTCGGCGACGCCGTGATCGATACTCGCCGACAATCGGGCACATGTCGGCATCATCGCTCCGGGGAGCAACGGTCCGTTGCCGTCGTCACCGCCGGCACGCATCTGCTCGAGGCCGTGGCAACGGTTCCGGGCGTCGGCGTTCCACTGCACGCTCGTGTGGTGCGTGCTCGTCTTCTTCACCAGCACGCACGCATGGCAGGCGCGGCATTCGATCTCCCGCATGCCCCCCTGTAGGTAGTGCTCGCGGTCGCGCTGGGTCGCCGCGTGGACCCGGGCCGCCCGGTCGGGATCGTCGCCGAAATCGGGCGCCTTGGCCCAGTGAGCTCGTGACGCGGCCCGGGTCATCGTCAGACCTGCGCCTTCTCCGAGGAGTCCGTCGCGCCGTCCGCCGACTGCTCGGCCGCAGCCTTCTCGGCCTCCTGGCGCCGGAGGTTCTCCTCGATCTCGGCATTCCAGCTCTCGACTGCCTTCGAGGTGTCGATCTCGTATTCGAAGCGGCCGGTCATCTCCTCGGTGACGTCGGCCTTGTCGACGTAGAACTGCTCGTACCAGCGGCGGAGCTGGTACACTGGGCCGTCTTCCTCGACGAGGAGCGGATTGTCGATGCGGGTCTTGTTCTTCCAGATCTCGACGTCCTGCAGGAAGCCGACCTCGACGCCGGCGCTGATCTTGGTCGCCATCTTCGACGCCTGCTCGGCGGTGAGGCCCTCGGGCACCTTCGCCATGACGCCGTACATCAGGACGAACGAGTTCTCGTCGATCGGGTAGTGGCAGTTGGTCAGGATGGTCTCGACCGCGAAGCCGCCGTAGTACTGGACCATCGGGTTCAGCATGTAGGACGGACCGTAATAGGCGGCGATCGATTCGAGCCGGCTGTCGCCGTAGTTGGTGCCCAGCGTGACATCGGGGCGCCCGTGCGAATTCATGTACTGCGCGGCGATCTCGCCCTCGAAGACGTTCTTGAAGTAGTCCGGCAGGGCGAAATGCACGTAGAAGAAATGCGCCATGTCGACGACGTTGTCGATGATCTCGCGGCAGTTCGAGCCCTCGATCACGATCCGGTTCCAGGTCCAGTCGGTCCACTCCTCGGACCCGACCTCGGCCAGCTCCGGGATGATGACCTCTTCCGGCGGCGGGTTGCCCTCGGGGTCGTTGTAGACGAAGACCTGGCCGTTGCGGACCATCGACGGCCACGAGCGGGTCTTGGCGAGCTTGGGGTTGCGCTTGGCGTACGGGACGCCGGCGCAGCGGCCGTTGCCCTTCCACAGCCAGCCGTGGAACGGGCAGGCCACGTTGTCGCCGGACAGCTTGCCCTGCGACAGGTCGCCGCCCATGTGGCGGCAGTAGGCGTCGAGGATGTTCAGCTCACCCTTGGTGTCGACCCAGACGACGAGCTTGGTACCGAAGATCTGCACGGAGTGCGGCTTGCCGTCGTCGAACTCGCTGAACAGACCCAGGCAGTGCCACCCGCGGGCGAACCGGGTGGGCGGTGCGCCGGTGTCGATCTCCCGGATACCCACCTCGGCGTCGTCGGACGAACCGGGGGTCTTCGGGGTCATCGTGTCGGGTGCTGGTGACATGTGCCCTCTCCTGTCTGTGGCTGGTGTCGCGTCGAACCTTGCCACCAATACTAGAACACGTTTCAAATCCTTTGGGTGGATCGCTGTCCAGATTTCCGATCAGTGCTGTACATGGGCATAAAGTCCCGGTGCTCGACAGAAATGAGAACGTGTTCTAATCTCGAACTCGATGAGTAAGCGGCCGGCGCCGTCCGGCCGAGGGAGAGACAGGTAGGAGCAGGCGAGATGCCAGCACAACGGAGCGAAGCCGCCGAGCAGGTCCTGGAGAAGATCAACGCACTGCTCCCGGAGATCGAGCAGCGGGCGCAGGCCACCGAGGATCTGCGCCGAATCCCCGAGGAGACCGTGTCCAGCCTCGAGACGGCCGGCTTCTTCAAGCTGTTGCAGCCCGAGCAGTGGGGTGGATACCAGGTCGATCCGGTGACCTTCTACGAGGCCGTGCGGCGTATCGCGTCGGCCTGCGGGTCCACGGGTTGGGTGTCGGGCATCATCGGCGTCCACAACTGGCACCTCGCACTCTTCGACCAGCAGGCGCAGGAGGACGTCTGGGGCAAGGACCCCAACGTCCGCATCTCGTCGTCGTACGCGCCGATGGGTATGGGTGAGGTCGTCGACGGCGGCTACAAGGTCAACGGTTCGTGGGCCTGGTCGTCGGGCTGCGACACCGCCGACTGGGTGTTCGTCGGCGGACCGGTCATCAAGAACGGCAAGCCGGTCGACTTCGTCAGCTTCCTGATCCCGCGCGAGGACTACACGATCAAGGACGTCTGGAACGTCGTCGGTCTGCGCGGCACCGGCTCCAACACCATCGAGGTCAAGGACGTCTTCGTCCCCCGCCACCGCATGCTCAGTATGCGCACCATGTCGATGGGGCAGAGCCCGGGCCTCGAGCAGAACACCGCGCCGGTTTACAAGATGCCTTGGGGCACAATCCATCCCAGCACCATCGCGACTCCGATCGTCGGCATGGCCTACGGCGCCTACCACGCTCACGTCGAACACCAGGGCAAGCGCGTCCGCGCCGCCTACGCCGGCGAGAAGGCCAAGGACGATCCCTTCGCCAAGGTCCGTATCGCCGAGGCCGCCAGCGACATCGACGCCGCCTGGCGCCAGCTGTCGGGCAACCTGCAGGCCGAGTACGACCTGATCCTCGCAGGCGATGAGGTTCCCATGGAGCTCCGTCTCGCGGCCCGTCGCGACCAGGTGCGTGCCACCGGCCGGGCGATCTCCGCCATCGACCGTCTCTTCGAGAACTCGGGCGCCCACGCACTCGAGAACGGCACTCCGATCCAGCGGTTCTGGCGCGACGCCCACGCCGGACGCGTGCACGCCGCCAACGATCCGGAACGCGCCTACGTCGCATTCGGCAACGGCGAGTTCGGGATTCCCATCGGCGACACGATGGTCTGACCCTTCGAGACGCTCGCAGGCTCGCTCCTCAGGGAGCAGGGAACGCTCGCAGGCTCGCTCCTCAGGGAGCAGGGAACGCTCGCAGGCTCGCTCCTCAGGGAGCAGGGAACGCTCGCAGGCTCGCTCCTCAGGGGGCAGGGAACGCTCGCAAACTCGCTCCCCCGGGAGCAGGAAAACAGGAGATCGTGGAGATGACTGACTGTCCGATCCGTTCATTGGGATACATGAGGATCGAGGCGACCGACATCGAGGCGTGGCGCACCTACGGCCTCAAGGTCCTCGGCATGATCGAGGGCTCGGGGCTCACCGAGGGCGCGCTCTACCTGCGGATGGACGACTTCCCCGCCCGCCTGGTCATCGTGCCCTCGGAGCACGACCGCCTGGCCAGCGCGGGGTGGGAGGTCGCGAACGCTGCTGCGCTGCAGGAGGTCCGCGACCGCCTGGCCGGTGCGCACGTCGTCTTCCGGGAGGGCAAAGACGAGGAGATCGCCGATCGCCGTGTCGCCGAGATGATCGTGTTCGACGACCCCGCCGGCAACACCCTCGAGGTGTTCCACGGGGCCGCGCTCGAGCACCGCCGCATCGTCAGCCCTTACGGTCACCGCTTCGTCACCGAGGAACAGGGACTCGGTCACGTCGTGCTCACCTGTGAGGACGACAAGGCTGCACTCGAGTTCTACCGGGACGTCCTGGGATTCAAGCTCCGCGACTCGATGCGCCTGCCCCCGCAGGTCGTCGGACGCGAAGAGGGCGACGAGGTCCCGTGGCTGCGGTTCCTCGGCTGCAACCCGCGACACCACTCGTTGGCATTCCTGCCGATCCCCAACAGCACCGGCATCGTCCACCTGATGGTGGAGGTCGAGAACTCCGACGACGTCGGCCTGTGCCTCGACCGCGCCCTGCGCAAGAAGGTGCCGATGTCGGCGACCCTGGGCCGGCACGTCAACGACCTGATGCTCTCCTTCTACATGAAGACGCCCGGCGGCTTCGACGTCGAGTTCGGTTGCGAGGGAAGAACGGTCAACGACGACGAGTGGATCGCCCGGGAGAGCACCGCGGTCAGTCTGTGGGGGCATGACTTCAGCGTCGGGTTCAAGAACTGACATGGCCCAGACGCCCTACGGGTCCGCGGAGTTCGACTCCCGCCAGTTCCGTACCGCGATGGGTCAGTTCTGCACCGGCGTCACGGTCATCACGACCGTCGACGACGACGGCAAACCCGTCGGCTTCGCCTGCCAATCGTTCGCCGCGCTGTCCCTCGACCCGCCGTTGGTGCTGTTCTGCCCGATGAAGACCTCCCGGAGCTGGAAGGTCATCGAGAAGACCGGCAAGTTCTGCGTCAACGTCCTGTCCAACCGACAGCAGGACGTGAGCGCGGCCTTCGGCGCCCCGGGCGACGACAAGTTCGCCAACATCACCTGGGACCCGTCACCGGCCGGGCTGCCGGTGATCCGGCACGCGCTGACCTGGGTCGAGTGCGACGTCGAACGGGTCACCGACGGCGGCGATCACCACATCGTCATCGGCCGAGCACTCACGCTCGGCGAAGTGCTGCAGGACAAGCCGCTGCTCTTCTACCGCGGCGGCTACCTGTCGACCGAACACCCGCGGGTGACGCCGGCACAGGCCGAACTCGAGAACTTCCTGACCTGGACGGGCGGAGACACCTGGCTATGAGCTCGCGCGAGATCGCTGTACCGCAGGACCTGACCAAGCCCCTGACCGATGCGATCGCCGAGGCCGAGAAGCTGGTCGCCTCGGCGGAGTTCGCCGAGACCGAGCAGGATCTCGCCGAGGGATACGACTACCTCGCGGGCAGCATCGCCGCGATCATCCAGCTGGTCCGTGGCCGGTCGTTGTCACACCCGAACTTCGTGACCTCCACCGGGCCGTCGACCAAGATGGGTCTCGACAACCCGGACACGCTGTACTACCACGCCGACGTCGAACCGACCGGGACCTACGTGGTCCGCGGACGCCGCGGTACCACAACCGATCTCAGCTTCCAGGTACTGCGCGGCGACTACACGCCGTCCGCGGTGCCCGGCGGCGAGGACGCCTTCGACGACCGTCGCCTGACCATCGCCGACGACGGCACGTTCGAGCTGACCTTCGGGCCGGCGATCGCCGACCCGCCCGACAACTACTTCGCCCTCGGCGAAGGGGCGTCGATGCTCGCGGTCCGCGAGGTGTACTCCGACTGGACCGAGCGCAAGGGTTCGATCACCATCGAGCGCGTCGACACCGTCGGAACCGCGCCGGCGGAAGCCGATCTCGCCCGTGTCGCGCGTAGGTACGCAACCGCGGGGAAGATGCTGACGGCGCGCATCAACACCTGGTTCAACTTCCCCAAGTGGTTCTATCTCGACGAACCGGTCAACACGTTCACCCCGCCCCGCCAGACACCGGGCGGACTCAGCACACAGTTCTCGTCGGTGGGTCACTACAGGTTGGGGCCCGACGAGGCGATGGTCATCACCATCCCGAAATCCGATGCGCCCTACCAGGGATTCCAGCTCGGGAGCATGTGGTACATCTCGCTCGACTACGTCAACCACCAGACCAGCCTCAATTCGGCTCAGGCGCAGGTCGATCCGGACGGCATGATCCGGATGGTCGTGTCCCATCGCGATCCCGGCGTCGCCAACTGGATCGAGACCACCGGCCGGGAAAAGGGCATCCTGCAGTTCCGCTGGCAGCGCAGCGACTCGCCGATCGGCCCGGAACTCGGCCCCACGGCAACGGTCGTAGGCATCGACGAGGTGGCCGCTCACCTGCCGCACTTCGAACACAACAAGATCGACGCCGCCGGCTGGTCCGACCGGATCGCGGCACGCCAGCGCGCGTTCGCCGAGAGGATGCTGGGATGAGTTCTGGAGCAGGTCTCCTCGACGGCAAGGTGGTCGTCGTATCGGGCGTGGGTCCCGGTCTGGGTCGCTCGATCTGCCTGCGTGCCGCCGCCCAGGGTGCTCGGGTCGTCCTCGCGGCCCGCACCGAATCGCGTCTGAAAGAAGTTGCCGCGGAGGTAGATGCGGCCGGCGGCACCAGTCTCGTCGTGCCGACCGACATCACCGACGATGCCGCCGTCGACAATCTGGTCGCCACCACACTCGACGAGTTCGGCCGCGCCGATGTCCTGGTCAACAACGCCTTCGCGCTGCCGTCGATGAAACCACTGGGGCGCACCGACTTCGATCAGATCACCAGCAGCATCGACGTGACCGTCGTCGGGACCCTGCGCGTCATCAAGTCGTTCACCGACTCGCTTGCCGAGGCCAACGGATCGATCGTGAACATCAACTCCATGGTCATCCGGCACTCGGAACCGCGGTACGGCAGTTACAAGATCGCCAAGTCCGCGTTGCTCGCCATGTCGCAGACCCTGGCGTCGGAGCTGGGGGATCGCGGTATCCGGATCAACTCGGTGGCGCCGGGTTACATCTGGGACGACCAGCTCAAGTGGTACTTCGGCGAGGTGGCCAAGAAGTACGGGATCACCCCCGAGCAGGTCTACGAGCAGACCGCGTCGAAGTCCGATCTCAAGCGCCTGCCCGAGCCGGACGAGATCGCCGACGCCGTGATGTTCCTCGCCTCCCCGATGGCGCGGGCGATCACCGGGCACACCCTCGACGTGAATTGCGGTGAGTACCATGACTAGTGCAGCGCGTACCGACGTCGGGACCATCGAAGACCTGCACGCCTCGGCCGCCCGGGCCGCCGGCCTCGAGGACTTCGGCGACACCGATTACCTCGAGCCGCTGGGCATCCTGCTCGACTCCTACCGGTCCGAGGCCGGACTCACCGAGCTCGGCAGCAAGATGTTCCGGTTCTTCCTCAAGGGAGCACTCGTCGCCCGGTTGCTGAGCGAGGCGTCGTGGAAGGCCAACCCGGAGCACGCCGATGTCGAGATCACCCGGCCGATCTTCGTGACGGGTCTGCCGCGCACGGGAACCACTGCGCTGCACCGGCTTCTGGCCGCCGACCCGGATCACCAGGGTCTCGAGATGTGGCTCGCGGAGTTCCCGCAGCCGCGGCCGCCGCGCGACACGTGGGCCGACAACCCGGTCTACCAGCAGATCCAGGCCGGCTTCGAGCAGCACCATGTCGAGAACCCGGAGTTCATGGGTCTGCACTACATGGACGCGGGCGAGGTCGAGGAATGCTGGCAGTTGTTGCGCCAGAGCGTCACGTCGATCTCCTACGAGTCGCTCGCCCACATCCCGTCCTACTCACGCTGGCTCGCCGAACAGGACTGGACGCCCGCATACCGGCGGCATCGCAAGAACCTGCAGCTGATCGGCCTCAACGATCCGGGTAAGCGGTGGGTGCTCAAGAACCCGAGCCACCTGTTCGCGCTCGACGCCCTGATGGCCGCCTACCCCGATGCGCTGGTGATCCAGACCCATCGCGCGCCGTCGACCATCATCGCGTCGATGTGCAGCCTCGCCGAGCACGCCACCCCCGGCTGGTCGACGACCTTCACCGGTGACCAGATCGGGCAGGACCAGCTCGAGCTGTGGTCGCGCGGGTTGCGCGAGTTCTCCCGCGCCCGGGAGAAGTACGACCCCGCCCAGTTCCTCGACATCGACTTCGCCGACCTCCGCTCGGACCCGATGGGCACCGTCGAACGCGTCTACGCAGCGCTGGACACCCCCATGTCCGACGCGGCCCGCGCGGCGGTGACCGCGCTCGACGAGGAGAGCAAGTCCGGCGCGCGGAAACCGCAGCACCGCTACCAGCTGTCCGACTACGGCCTCGACGAGGCGACGGTCGCGGCGGCGTTCGGGGAGTAGCCGGCGCCGGCAATTCCCGCGGGCGTGTTTCCTTCCTGCCCGCTTGAACCCGCGTCGCGCTCACCTACTCCGTTCGCGCTCACGAATTCCGCGTGAGCGCGAACGGAAACAGTGAGCGCAACTGAGCGGCGGGTTCTACATTCAACCCATGGCCGAACCGGAGAATCGGAAGTCGGAAGAAGGTCTGAGCCGGCTGATCGCGTTCGCGGACGCGGTGGTGGCGATCGCGCTCACGCTGCTGGTGCTCCCGCTCGTCGACATCGCGAACGACCTGCGTGAGGAGACCTCGGTCGCGGAGGTGGTCTCCGACCACTCCCTCGAGCTGACGAGCTTCTTCGTGAGCTTCGTCGTCATCTGGATCCTGTGGCGTCAACACCACCAGACGATGGAGTACTTCCGTTCCTACGACTCGGTCCTGATCAATCTGACCTTCGTCTGGTTGCTGACCGTCGTGATCCTGCCGTTCGCCACGGCGATGATCGACGACAGCCGGGTCGAATGGGGGACCACCTTCTACATCGGGGTGCTCGCGGCCTCGGTGGCGGCGCTCGTCGCGATCGCCCAGTGGGGACACCGGCACCCGGAGCTGCTCGCCGACGACGAGGCCACCCGGCGCTGGACGAAGGCGTCCGGCGGCTGGGGAACCCTGCTGGCCCTGGCGATCGCGCTGATCATCACGCTGGTCTTCCCCGGAACCGGGAGCTGGCCGATCCTGCTGCTGGTCCTCACCGACCCGATCGAACGGGTGCTGGACCGCCTGCGGAACCGCGAGTGAGAGCCGGGGTCAGCGCAGGCCGGCAGCGGCTTCGGCGACCGCGAGGTGCGGGGCGCCCAGCATCTGCGACGACGCCTGCGCGCGTTTGAAGTACAGCTGGATGTCGTGCTCCCAGGTGATGCCGATGCCGCCGTGCAACTGGATGGCCTCGCCGGTGATGCGCCGGTAGGCCTCCGAGCAGTACACGTGGGCGGCGAGGGCCAGTTCGGAAGCCTCGGGATCGTCGACGGCGACCGCGGCGACCGCCGCACGAGAGATCGAACGAGCCGTCTCGACGAGCACGTACATGTCGGCCATACGGTGCTTGAGCGCCTGGAACGAGCCGATGGTGCGGCCGAACTGCTTACGTGACTTGGTGTACTCGACGGTGAGGTCGAGGGCGCGCTGGGCGCCGCCGACCTGTTCGGCGGAGAGCAGGGCCCACCCCAGCGTCCGCAGGCGGGCGGCGAGGTCGGCAGGTGCGGGGATCGCGGTGGACGCGACCTCGTCGAACCGCACCGAGGCCAGCGCACGCGTCGGATCGAGGAGCGGCAACGGCGACACCGTGACGCCGGCGGCGTCGGCGGCGACCGAATGCAACGTGACCGGTTCACCGGGACCCGACGCCAACACCAGGAAGGTGTCCGCGGATTCGGCATCGACGACGAAATGCGCGGTGCCGGACAGCAAGCCGGCGTCGGCGCGCACACCCGGGGTCTCCCAGCCGCGTTCGCCGGCCCAGCACAGGGCGGCCGTCTTCTCGCCGGCGGCCAGGGCGGGGAGCAGCTGCGACGCGGTGTCGTCGTCCTGCGCCAGCAGGATCGCGCCGGTCGCCAGCACCGACGACCCGAAGGCGGGCACCGGACTCAGGGTCGCGCCGAGTTCCTCGAGGACAGCGGCCAACTCGGCCCACGACGCCCCGGCGCCGCCGGCGTCCTCCGGGATGGGAAGTGCCGCCACACCGATCTCGGTGCACAGTGTCTCCCACAGGCCGCGGTCGACGCGGCCGGGCGACGCCATCGCCTTGCGCACCGAGGCGGTGTCACCGCGGCGTCTCAGCAGATCGCGCACCGCCTCGGCCAGTGCCTCACGTTCCTCGGCGGAGATCGCGAGAGTCTCGGTGGTCACAGTGTCTCCAGGATGCGTCGACGATGGACCGCGGGCGAGCCCCATGCGGACAGGAGCGCGCGGGTCTTGGTGATGTACAGCGAGATGTCGTGTTCGGCGGTGTAACCGATGGCGCCGAGCACCTGCAGCGAACGGCGGGCCGACAGATGCGCGGCGTCGGCCGCCGCGACCTTGGCCGCCGAGACATCGCGCGACACGTTGGTGCTCTCGGGCACCTGGCCGTCGATGCCCAGCGCTGCGGCATGTACCAGGGGACGGGCCATCTCGAGTGCGATGGCCACATCGGCGAGGTGGTGCTTAACGGCCTGGAAGGAGCCGATCGGCCGGCCGAACTGCTTGCGGGACTGCGCATACTCACTGGCGAGGCCGAGCATCGCCTGACCGAGTCCGAGGAGCTCGGCGGCGGTGGCGAGTGCGCCGGCGTCGATGGCGTCGGTCGGGTCGACCCCGGTGGCCAGGGTCTTGTCCGGAGCCACCCGCGACAGGGTGCGGGTGGTGTCCACCGACGGTTCGGTGCTGAGCACGGTGGCCGTCGACAGCACGCCGTCCTCGACGACGTACACGTCGGCGGACTCGACATCGGCCGCGAGCGGTTGCAGCGGGGCGATGGCACAGGTTGCGAGCCGTCCCTCGGCGAGATCCTGCAGGGGGCCGTTCACGTCGGCGTCGCGCAGCAGGATCGGCAGGACGGCAACGCTTTCCACGATCGGCCCGGGTGCGCAGTGGCGTCCGAGTTGTTCGACGGCGACGACCATCTCGACGGCGCCGGCACTGCTGCCACCGTGGGATTCGTCGATGAGGAGACCGCTGATCCCGGCGTCGGCGAGCTGGGAGTAGACCTTGGTCACCGCGGTCCGGTCACCGGCCGCCCATGCTCGCGCCGCGGCGGGCATGTCGGCCTTGCCGAGCATGGCGTCGACGGTGGCGGCGAGGTCCGTGTGGATGTCGGAGAGTTGGAAGTCCATGTGGTATCAGCGATCTCCGCGAGGAAGGCCGAGGAGTCGCTCGGCGATGACATTGCGTTGGATCTCGTTGGTGCCGGCGTAGATCGGGCCGGACAGGGAGAACAGGTAGCCGTCCATCCAGGCGTCGTCGAGTTCGGCGTCCGGTCCCTGTAGATCGAGGGCGGTCTCGTGGGCGGCGATGTCCCACTGCGACCAGAAGACCTTGTTGATCGAGGACTCCATGCCGAGCTGCCCGCCTGCCGAGAGCCGGCTCACGGTGTGCCAGGTCGACAACTCGTAGGCACGGGCCCCGATCCAGGCGTCGGCGACCCGCGCATCGGTGTTGGCCGTCGAGGGCACCTCGTCCCGCTTCGACCGCCACAATTCGACGAGGCGGTCGGTGGTGGCCAGGAACCGGCCGGGTGCCCGCAGCGAGAGTCCGCGCTCGTTGGCGGCGGTGCTCATGGCCACCTTCCAGCCGTTGTCGACCTCGCCGATGACCCCGGACTCGCCGGGATTCGCCGGGTCGTCGGGCACGAAGACGTTCTCCAGGAACAGTTCTGCGAAACCGGCCTCACCGTCGAGCTGTGCGATGGGACGGACGGTGACGCCCTCGGCACGCAGGTCGAACATGAAGTAGGTGAGACCCCTGTGTCGCTGGGCCTCCTTGTCGGTGCGGAAGAGGCCGAAGGCGCGGTCGGCGAAACTCGACCGGGAACTCCACGTCTTCTGGCCGTTCAGCAGCCAGCCGCCGTCGGTGCGGACCGCGGTCGAGCGGAGCGAGGCGAGGTCGCTACCCGCCTCCGGCTCGCTCCACGCCTGGCCCCAGATGTCGTCGGCGCGCGCCATTCGCGGCATGATGCGTTCCAGCTGAGCGGGATTCGCGTGTTCGAAGAGGGTCGGGGCGAGCAGGAAGATGCCGTTCTGGCTGACGCGGCCCGGCGCACCCGACCGGTAGTACTCCTCCTCGAAGATCACCCAGTGGAGGAGGGGAGCGTCGCGGCCGCCGTACTCCTCGGGCCAGCTGACGACCGTCATGCGGTCGGCGGCCATCGTGCGTTCCCACTCGCGGTGTGCCTCGAAACCCTCCGCGGTGTCCATGGACGGGAGGGGTTCGCGCGGAACGTGTTCGGCCAGCCAGGAGCGGACCTCGGCCCGGAACTGCTCGGCCGCGTCGTCGAAGAGCAGGTCCATGTCAGCTACCCGATCCCGAACCGGCGGACGCCTTCATCGACTTGGCGTCCATACCGCCGAGCGAATCGCCGCCCGACGCCTCGGCATTGGCCGAATGGGCGAAGTGGTGCCAACCGAAGACCGAGTCCATCGAATTGCGGAGTCCCATCTGGTCCTCGCAGATGTTGACGGCCTTCTTGCTGAGGAACAGGCCCTGTATCGGCATGGTGACCGCCTTCTCGGCGATCTCGTTCACCTTGGTCTCGAGCTGGTCTCGCGGCACGACGTGGTTGACCATGCCCCAGTCGGCGGCCTGCGTGGCGGTGAAACGCTCACCGGTGAACAGGATCTCCTTCGCCCGCCGGGTGCCCAGGGCGTATGCGTGCGCGAAGTACTCCACGCCCGGGATACCCATCCGTGCGACCGGATCGGAGAAGAACGCGTCGTCGGAGGCGACGATGAAGTCGCAGACCCAGGCCAGCATGAGGCCGCCGGCGATGCAGGCGCCGTGGACCTGGGCGATCAGCGGCTTGGGGATGTCGCGCCAACGGCGGCACATCCCCATGTACACCTCCATCTCGCGGGCGAGACGCTGATCGGCACCGGTCTTGTCGGTGTGATCCCAGTGCAGGACGGCGGCGTTGTCGTAATAGGTGTCGAAGTCGCGCTCCGGGGTGCCGATGTCGTGACCGGCCGAGAAGTGCTTGCCGTTCGCGCGCAGGACGATGACCTTGACGGCCGTGTCCTCGACGGCCTTGCGGAAGGCGGCGTCGAGCGAATACGTCATGACCGAGTTCTGCGCGTTGCGGTACTCGGGACGGTTCAGTGTCACGTAGGCGACGGCACCTTCGGGACCGCCGACCTCATAGGCGACCGGAGAGGTGTCCGGGCCGAGATCGTCGGGTCCGAGTGCGGGCGGGATGGCGGCATCACTCATGCCCACGAGCCTAACCTAGCAAGTGCTTGGTTGGTAGTGGGCGGGCGTCAGGGGACGACGATCGTCCCGCTGCAGCTCGTCGACGGCACGCTCCACAGGGCATTGCGGTTCGTCGCGCCGAAGGTGACGTTCACCCGACCCTTGCCGATCGTCTTCACCGGGATGACGAAGTAGTGGACCCCCTGGTAGGGCGGGTTCACCTTGGTGTTGCTGACCTTCCAGCCGCGCTTGCCGGTGGACAGGTTGTGCCAGTCCATCCGCAACGACGACTGATAGCCGCCGGGGAAGTAGCTGGGGAAGTCCGCGGCGATGTAGGCGTTGCCGCCGTAGGTGCTGACGATGGCGCGTCGCACCATGAACGGGAGGTCGACGATGTTCGGGCTCGGGCCGATGCAGTTCGAGACCGGGAACTCGCGTGCCGCTTCGGCTTGTCCCGTGCCGGCGAGGCCGAGTCCTGCTGCGGCCGCGATCGACAGGGCCGCCGCGGCCAGCCTGGTGAACGTCTTCGTCCGGACCATGTTCGAACTCCTCGTTGTCGTGGGAACTCTTCGGCCGGTGGCCGACTCCCGGCGATTGTCGCGAATATGGCGGGTGCGCGTCACCGAGTAGGCAAAATCGTGTCGGTCAAACGGTGGAGCTCCGGGTGGTAGACCAGCTCCAGCGTCCGGCCGTCGAGCACGGTGCTGTCCAGTAGTTCGAGGTCGATGCCCTCGACGCCGCCGAAGACCGGCGCGCTGCCATATCTGCCGGTGAGAACCGGGAACACGGAGACGACGACGCGGTCGACGAGCCCGGCCGCCAACAGTGCTCGGTTCAGCGTGAGGCTGCCGTGTGAGCGGAGGGGGACGTCGGACTCGTCCTTGAGCCGCCGGACGATCTCGACGCCGTCACCACTCGCGACCGTGGCATCGGGCCAGCCGCTCGTGTCGGTGATGGTCGACGACACCACGGTCGTGGGCATGCCCCGCATCGCCTGCACCCACGGGTCGAAGAACTCGGAGTCCTCGCCGGCGTCCGCGGTCATCGCGACGAACTCCCGGAACGTCGTCGCGCCGAACACCATTCGGTGCGTACCGGCGAACTGTCGGGCGCGGTGGTCCAGGAGTTCCGGACCCTGTTTGCCCCAGTACCCGCCCCAGTCGCCCGGCTCCTCGTAGGAGCCGAAGCCGTCGAGGCTGGTGAAGATGTCGAAGGTGTACGTCGCCGCCATGGTGGTCTCCTCTGTGGTGCTCGGAAACCGGCCGCAGGAGTTCACGGTCGGCACAGAGGCAGACCCGGTGCCGCGGTGGAACTCATCGCAGATGCGTGGAGATCCGTTCGGCCGCTGCGCGGGTGGCGTCGGCGATCGAGTGCAGATCCGCGACGTCCAGTGTCGAGTTCGGGCACGCGACCATCGCGGCGACGACCCGTCCCGTGTGGTCGAAGATCGGCGCGCCGATGGTCACCACCGGGACGCCCTCGCCGGCCCCCGCGTCGAGCTCGTCCGGGAGGTAGTCGATCACCGACAGCTCGGTCAGCAGGTCGCCGACCCGGCTCCGCAGGTTCTCCGACATTGTGTCCAGGGAGTTCAGGGCGTCGATGATCGCGGCGTGGTCGTCGGTCATCCGCTCGATCGAGTAGCCGCGTTCGGCGATCACGTCGAGGATCATGCGCAGCCGGGTGCGGGTGGGTTCGGCGGCCTTGGCGATCCAGGCATCGCGTGCCTCGACCGGGTCCCAGGCGACGAACTCGCGGCAGATCGGCGGGCGGATCCGGAGGCGGCTGCCGTTGCGCAGCCACGGATGCGGTTCGGAGTCGGGCGCGAGATGCGGTGGAAAGGCGTGCGCCGCGAGTGTGACGACGTCGGCCGAGGATCGGCGGGCCACGAAGAAGGGGATCGAGAAGCGCTCGCACAGGTCGTGTGCGGCGGCCGCGGCCCATCGGTCCAGGTGGTCGGCGTCCGCGGCGGCCCGCGCAAGGGTCCGGAATCCGGGGCCGATCCCATATTTCCCGGTGGCGGGATCGCGGCTCAGCCAGCCGTGGTCGGTCAATTCGGCGACGATCGCGTGTGCCGTCGCCCGCGAGAGGGACGTCTGCCGGACAATCTCGGCAAGGGTCAGCGCCGGTTGATCCGCACCGGCCAGCAGTTCGACGATGTGGACGACCCGCGAGGTCGGCGGCGACGCGGCACGCGACGGTTGACGCGCGTCCGAGAGGTCGCCTACGGTCGGTGTCACATTGTCAACACTTAGTGTTGAATATTCGACATGTCAAGGGGGGTTGCGCACGGTGACGAGCACGACCGAAGCGGACGGCGGCAGCGCCGGCGACCGTCAGACACACCGATCGGGCCGGCACGGATACGAGTTGTCGCATCTCGCGGCGCTCGAGGCGGAGTCCGTGCACATCTTCCGGGAGGTCGCGGCGACCTTCGAGCGCCCGGTGCTGCTGTTCTCGGGCGGCAAGGACTCGGTCGTCATGTTCCACCTCGCCCGCAAGGCGTTCTGGCCCGCGCCGGTCCCGTTCCCGTTGATGCATGTCGACACCGGCCACAACTTCGACGAGGTGATCGCCTACCGCGATCGGGTGGTCGCCGAGACCGGCGTCCGGCTGATCGTGAGTTCGGTCCAGGACGACATCGACGCCGGTCGCGTCGTCGAGCAGACCGGACCCGGCGCGAGCCGCAACCGGCTGCAGACCACGGCACTGTTGCGGGGCATCACCGAGAATCGTTTCGACGCCGTGTTCGGCGGGGCGCGTCGCGACGAGGAGAAGGCGCGCGCCAAGGAACGGGTCTTCAGCTTCCGGGACGAGTTCGGCGCATGGAACCCGCGGGACCAGCGTCCCGAACTGTGGCGGCTCTACAACGGACGCCACTCGAAGGGGGAGCACATCCGGGTCTTCCCGCTGTCGAACTGGACCGAACTCGACATCTGGCAGTACATCGCCGCGGAGAGCATCGACCTGCCGTCGATCTACTACGCGCACCGGCGGGAGGTGATCCCCCGCGACGGCATGCTGCTCGCGAAAACCCGCTTTCTGCAGGAACTCCCGGGTGAGGAGGTGCGGACGGAGACGGTCCGCTTCCGGACCGTCGGCGACGCCACCTGTACCGGTTGTGTCCTGTCGACCGCCGACGACGTGACCAAGGTGATCGAGGAGATCGAGGTGACCCGGCTGACCGAGCGCGGGGCCACACGCGCCGACGACCGGATCTCCGAGTCGGGCATGGAGGATCGCAAGAAGGAGGGGTACTTCTGATGAGCGGGGTCAATGCTGCCGGGGGTGCCACCGAGATGTTGCGGCTCGCGACCGCGGGTTCCGTCGACGACGGCAAGTCGACACTGATCGGCCGGTTGCTCTACGACTCCAAGGCGATCTTCACCGATCAGCTCGAGTCGATCGAGCGGACCAGTGCGGAGCGAGGCGACGAGTACGCCAACCTCGCACTGCTGACAGACGGGCTGCGGGCCGAGCGCGAGCAGGGCATCACGATCGACGTCGCGTACCGCTATTTCGCCACCCCCAGGCGGAAGTTCATCATCGCCGACACCCCGGGCCACGTGCAGTACACCCGCAACATGGTGACCGGTGCGTCGACCGCGGATCTCGCGATGATCCTCATCGACGCGCGTAAGGGTGTCCTCGAACAGACCCGGCGACACGCGTTTCTCTCGACGCTTCTCGGGATCCCGCACCTCACCGTCTGCGTCAACAAGATGGACCTCGTCGACTGGTCGCAGGATCGCTTCGACGAGATCTGCGCCGAATTCATCGATTTCGCGGCCAAGCTGAACGTCGTCGACCTGACCTTCATCCCGATGTCGGCGCTGCGCGGAGACAATGTCGTCGAACAGTCCGCCGAGATGCCGTGGTACGAGGGTCGGCCGCTGCTCAGTCATCTCGAGCACGTCTACATCGCCTCCGACCGCAACCTCATCGACGCGCGTCTGCCGGTGCAGTACGTCATCCGGCCGCAGCGCAGCGACGGCGCCGATCACCGCGCGTACGCGGGCACGGTCGCCGGCGGCGTGTTCAACAAGGGCGACGAGGTCGTCGTGCTGCCGAGCGGTTTCAGCACCACCATCACCGAGATCTGGGGCCCGGGCGGGGTCGGCGTCGACGAGGCGTTCGCATCGATGGCCGTGTCGGTCGAGCTCGCCGACGAGATCGACATCGTGCGCGGCGACATGCTCGCGCGGCCGAACAACCGGCCGTACGTCGGGCGCGACATCGACGCGATGGTCTGCTGGTTCGCCGAGGATGCAGATCTCCGCTCGCACAACCGTTATCAGCTCCTGTGCGGAACGCGACTGACCCGCGCGCAGATCACCGGCCTCAACTACCGGCTCGACGTCAACTCGCTGCACCGCGACGAGAACGCCGAGGCGTTGTCGCTCAACGAGATCGGGCGCGTGACCGTGCACACGCAGGAACCGGTCATGTTCGACTCGTACCGGCGCAACCGGGACACCGGCAGCTTCATCCTCATCGACGAGGCCACCAACCGCACCGTGGGCGCGGGCATGATCACCGCTCCGGTCAGCCACGACAGCCACATCGTCTGGCAGGCCAGCAAGGTCGCCCGGGAACACCGGGCGCACCGCGGTGCCACCATCTGGCTGACCGGACTCTCCGGGTCGGGGAAGTCGTCGCTCGCCGTCGAACTCGAACGGCGATTCGTCGCCGAGGGCCGGCCCGCCTACCTGATGGACGGCGACAACCTGCGGCACGGCCTGAACTCCGACCTGGGTTTCTCCGACGACGACCGGCGCGAGAACATCCGTCGCACGAGCGAGGTCGCGGCGCTCTTCGCCGATTCGGGTGCGGTGGCGATCGTGTCGTTGATCAGTCCGTTCGCCGAGGAGCGGCAGCGCGCCCGCGAGATCCACGCCCAACGGGGTCTGCCGTTCTACGAGATCTTCGTCGACACCCCGCTCGAGGAGTGCGAGCGCCGGGACCCGAAGGGGCTGTACGGCAAGGCACGCCGCGGCGAGATCAGCCAGTTCACCGGCATCGACTCGCCGTACGAACGGCCGGCCGACGCCGAACTCGTCATCACCCCCGCCGACGGCGCGCCCGCCGATGTCGCCGACATGGTTCTCCGTAACCTGGGACTCTGAACACGCCGGTTGGCCGGGGACGCCCCTGGGTATCCGCCAGGGGATCAGCAGAACCGACCGATCAGCAGTACCGCCAGAGAGGGAACCCCGTGACCGACGATCGAGCACTCGCAGGCGAACTGGCCACCGCCGCAGGAGAACTCCTCCTGGACATCCGCAAGACCAGCGGGCTGACCGGCAAGGAGCTGGGCAACGCAGGCGACGCGCAGTCCAACGAGTTCCTGCTACGACGGCTCGCCGAGGAACGACCCGACGACGCGGTGCTCTCGGAGGAATCGGCGGACGACAAGTCCCGACTGCAGGCCGAGCGGGTCTGGATCGTCGACCCGGTCGACGGCACGCGTGAGTACGGCACCTACGACCCGGGAGCGGGCCGCACCGACTGGGCCGTGCACGTGGCGTTGTGGTCGGCGAGCGACGGACTGATCGCCGGTGCGGTGGCACTCCCGGCGCTCGGCGTGACCTACGTCGACGACGACACGGTCGTCGAACCCACCGAGGGGCTGGCCTCGCGCCCGCGCACCGGCGTGCCCCGCGTCGTCGTCAGCTCCTCCCGTCCACCGTCTTTCGCCGACGAGGTCGCCGCCGCGGTCGGCGGTGAACTCCTGCCGATGGGTTCGGCCGGTGCCAAGGCGATGGCGGTGGTCCGCGGTGAGGCGGACGCCTACGTGCACGCGGGTGGCCAGTACGAATGGGATTCGGCCGCACCGGTGGCCGTCGCTCAGGCGAAGGGGCTGTGGTGCGGGCGCATCGACGGCTCGCCCCTGGTCTACAACAACGACGACACCTATCTGCCCGACCTCGTGATCTGCCGCCCCGAATACGTCGAGGCGATCCTCACCGTCACGACGGAGGGCGCCGGCGGCTGACGCACGAGCCGCGCGCACGGCCGTCAGTTGTGGATGATCTCGTCTTTCATGCTGTTGACGACCGTGTTGACCGTGTCGTCCGGACGGCTGATGCACAGCACCTTGACCAGCACGGCGACCAGTGACGGATTCTTGGTGACACCGTTGGCCTTGACGATGGCGACCTGCGTCGGCTCGTCGAGCTCCGAGTAGTCGGCGCAGGTGATCGACAGCGAGTTCGGGGGAGGCGGCACCTCGACGGTCGGGGTCCGTCGCGGAAGCGATGGCAGACTCGGGATCTCGTAGGTCGACCGGGTCTCGGGCGGTCGGCTCGACGACGTCGTGGTGGTGGGTTCGATGGTCGAGGCGACCGGAGTGCCGTCGACGCTGCACGCGGCCACCGCGAAGGTTGCCGCGATGGTGGTCGTGACCGCGAGAAGCCGCGCGTGCAGTGGTGTCACAAGGTCCCCCGATCGATGTGCTGGGAGGAATCCTAGCTCAGTGCGTCAGCACGACCTTGATCACGACGATCACGGTGGCCACCACGGTGACCGCGGCAGCTCCGATCAGCGTGGCGCGACTCGGCCTCTCGTTGTTCAGCCGATCGATGACGAAAACCGTTCCGCCGATACGCAAGAGGATCACGATCTCCGCGGCGAGCTGAGCGGTGCGCGGATCGATCCAGCCGATCCACGCCATCGCCAGGATGATGCACGGGACGGACGCGGAGGACAGGATCGGCACCGAGTCCCGAAGATGATGGAGCATCGTCTTCATCGTCGGGTGGATGGCGCCCTCGTGAACGCGTCGCCCCACCGCCTCGGCGAAGACATGTGCGACGAAGGTCGACAGCGCGGTGCCGAGCAGGATCAGGATGCCGACGAAGTCGTCGTTGAGGTGCAGCGGGATCAGCGCGGCCAGGATCAGGATGTTGCCGTAGATGTAGGCGCTGATGCGCGGTGCGGCGTGTTCACGGTCCAGCGGATTGCTCCGCGAGAACAACGGGCCGTGCAGCACTGTCCACGGGCGAGTGGTCATGAACTAGGAAAGTATCAGCGTGTGGGCACGAGCTCATCGACAATGTCGGCGACTTTGTCATCGAGCCGGGTGAGGCAGACCGTCGCGGCCACGGTGGCGACCTGGTCGGCGTTCGATGTCACCCCGAGCGCTGCCACGGCGGCGGCACGGCCCTCGTCCTCGAGTGCACGGAAGTCGCGGCAGCTCAGCGCCTTGGCGTCACTGGTATCGGCGGAGCCATCCGCCGAGCGGGGTGCGCTCGTCGACGGTCGGGGGGCGGGGCTGTCGGCGGCGCTCGGCGTGGTCTTCTCGGTGGTCGGCGCGGCGCTCGTCTGCTCAACCGAGGTCTGCTGCGAGGCGGTCGTCGTCGACGCGGGTTCGGCGTCGTCGGACGAGCAGCCGGCCAGCGACATCGACAACGCGACAGCACCGGCGAGCAGGACGGAACGGAACAGACGTGCGCGGGACATGACGCAACCTCTCTGGGTGTTCGGGACTGGCGGATGCGGGTCTGGGGATTCGACGGTACTGCCGGGGACCGAACGCTGCTAGCGCCTGAGTCCGGACAGCACACCGGAGATGGCGGACCGGATGTCGTCGAGTTCGATCCGCATCAGGTCGTCGGCGGACAGGGAGGCGAGGTCGCCGGCGGAGCTGAGCCGGAACTCGCGTTCCTCCTCGGCCGCCTCCACGATGTTGCGGATGAAACGACCGTTACCGGCCAGGTCGGTGGCCCGACGCGTGCTGCCGTCGTGTGCGCGGACATCGTGGTAGAGCGGCGCGCACGCCAGTTCCAGCTCGGCGACCGCCTCCGGGGTGAGGACCGAATCGCGTTTGCGGGCGATGAACTCGCCGATCTGCGCGAGCTCCTGCGGGGTGTAGGAGTCGAACCGGACGCGACGCGCGAACCGCGACGAGAGTCCGTCGTTGGCGGCGAGGAAGCGGTCGATCTCGGAGTCGTAGCCGGCGATGATCACGACCAGGCGGTCGCGGTCGTCCTCCATCCGTGCCAGGAGGGTGTCGACGGCCTCGCGGCCGAAGGCATCGCCGCCGGACAGACCCTTCTGGATCAGGGTGTACGCCTCGTCGATGAACAGCACGCCGTCCATGGCCGAGTCGATGAGCGCCGACGTCTTGATGGCGGTGGAGCCGAGGTGCTCGCCGACCAGATCGCGGCGGGTCGCTTCGACGACCTTGTCGGATTTGATGAAGCCGAGCCCGCAGTAGATCTTGGCGACGATCCGGGCGACCGTGGTCTTGCCGGTACCGGGAGGCCCGGTGAAGGCCAGGTGCAGGCTGCGCGCCGACGTCGAGAGTCCGCGGTCGGCGCGGACCCGGGCGAGGGTGGCGGCCGACTGCAGTTTCGCGACCTGCTGTTTGACCGACTCGAGTCCGATCTGTTCGTCGAGCTCCCGCTGGGCGTCGGTCACCAGCTCGTTCTCGACGCCGGCGTCGGAGCCGTCCTGCGACACCAGGGTCTCGGTCCGGTCCGGTACCGACGCGGGGTCCCAGCGATCGGTGCGGGCGGCGATCTGCTCGGGGGTCGTGACGGCCAGGCGGACCGACGGGGACTGCAGCGCCTGCGCCGCTGCGGAGTGGGCGGGGTTGCGCGCGTAGACCTGCTCGAGCATGGCCTTTGCCTTCTCCTCATGGCCCTGCTCGCGGAGTGCCAGCGCGTAGGCGAACATCGCGCTCGTCGAGCAGGCGGCGATCGGACCGTCGATCGCGTTCTGCAGACGCCGCATACCCTCGCCGAGCATTCCCAGACTTACGCACGCCGACCCGGCCATGAAGTCGGCCGCGGCCTGCATGACCGTGTCGCCCCACCGGTCCGAGCGGGTGAGGGCGGTCAGCACGTCGGGCCACCGCTGGGTCTTGTAGTGGAGGTGGGCGCGAACGAACTCCACGATCGGGAGCCGGTGGGCGGGTGGGACCTCGTCGAGCGCCTCCTCGGCGCCGGTGTAGTCCGCGCCGCGGATCAGGCTGGACGCATATGCGGCGGTGGCGTCTACGGCGTTGACCGCCGGGTACTCGATGTACAGCCCGGTGTCCCACCGGCCGGCGATGGTGCCCGGGGGAAGGCCGAGGCGTCGCTGTTCGGCGCCGATCGTGCCGCGGGCGCGGTAGAGCCCCAGCAGCACCTCGTCGCTCTTGTCCCCGCACGCGAGCCGCCCGATCCAGGCGTCGCCGAGCGAGGGGTCCCACTCGGTCGCACGCGTGAACGCCTTCGCCGCCTGCGCGGGATTGTTGATGGGTTCCTGACCGTCGACGGGGATGTTCAAGGACAGGACACCGAGCTCGAAGAGTGCCCTCGCCTTGCGGACATCGGCCATCTCGTCCCCCTGTGTCAACGTCGTCCCCCGCGCGGCGTCGGCGTGCCTGCACCCCCGCGCACGTCCCGCGCACTGCGCGGCTCGAGTGAACAGACTATCCCGAGACAGGCCCGGTCCCCGGAACAGATCTCCCAGGGGAAGACCCGTCGAACACCTGATGGTCCGCCCCGTCGCCTCCAACCGCCCGGGCCCGCCTAGACTTGTCACCGTGAGTGCCCAGGTGGATACCGTCTCAGCCGCTTCCTCGACCCCGGATCATCCGCAACCGTTCCGCGAACTCGGACTCAAGGACGACGAGTACGCGCGGATCCGCGAGATCCTGGGCCGTCGACCCACCGACGCCGAGCTCGCCATGTACTCGGTCATGTGGTCCGAGCACTGCAGCTACAAGTCGTCGAAGGTCCACCTCCGGTACTTCGGGGAGACCACCACCGAGGAGATGCGGGCCAACATGCTCGCCGGTATCGGTGAGAACGCCGGCGTCGTCGACGTGGGCGACGGATGGGCGGTGACCTTCAAGGTCGAGTCGCACAACCACCCCAGCTACGTGGAGCCCTACCAGGGTGCGGCGACCGGTGTCGGCGGCATCGTCCGCGACATCATGGCGATGGGCGCACGTCCGATCGCGGTCATGGATCAGCTGCGCTTCGGCCCGGCCGACGCCCCCGACACCCGACGCGTCGTCGACGGTGTGGTGCGCGGCGTGGGCGGTTACGGCAACTCCCTCGGCCTGCCCAACATCGGCGGCGAAACCGTCTTCGACGCGAGCTACGCGGGCAACCCGCTGGTCAACGCGCTCTGCGCGGGTGTCCTGCGGACCGAGGACCTGCATCTCGCGTTCGCCTCGGGTACCGGCAACAAGATCATCCTCTTCGGTGCGCGCACCGGTCTCGACGGCATCGGCGGCGTGTCCGTCCTGGCGTCGGAGACCTTCGACGACGACGACAGCTCGGGCCCGAGCCGCAAGAAGCTCCCCAGCGTCCAGGTCGGCGACCCGTTCACCGAGAAGGTGCTCATCGAGTGCTGCCTCGAGCTCTACCACGCCGGACTCGTGGTGGGCATCCAGGACCTCGGCGGTGCCGGGTTGTCCTGCGCCACCAGCGAACTCGCGGCCGCCGGCGACGGCGGAATGCACATCGACCTGGAGAAGGTGCCGATGCGCGCCGAGGGCATGACCCCGGCCGAGGTGCTCTCCAGCGAGTCGCAGGAACGCATGTGCGCGGTTGTCGCCCCCGAGAACGTCGACGCCTTCCTCGAGGTCTGCAAGAAGTGGGACGTGCTCGCCACCGTGATCGGTGAGGTCACCGACGGTGATCATCTGGTCATCACCTGGAACGGCGAGACCGTCGTCGACGTGCCGCCGCGCACCGTCGCCCACGACGGCCCGGTCTACGAGCGTCCCGTGGCGCGTCCGGACTGGCAGGACACCGTGGTCGCCTCGACCACCGAGCCGCTGAAGCGCCCGAGCACGCCGGACCAGCTGCGCGAGACCCTGCTGCAGATGCTGGCCAGCCCGGCGCTGTGCAGCCGCAAGTTCATCACCGACCAGTACGACCGCTACGTCCGCGGCAACACCGTGCTGGCCGAGCACGCCGACTCCGGCATGATCCGAATCGACGAGAAGACCGGCCGCGGAATCGCACTGGCGACCGACGCGTCGGGCCGCTACACCTTCCTGGACCCGTACCGCGGTGCGCAGCTGGCGCTGGCCGAGGCCTACCGCAACGTCGCCGTCTCGGGTGCGACGCCCAAGGCCGTCACCAACTGCCTCAACTTCGGCTCGCCCGAGGACCCGGCGGTCATGTGGCAGTTCCAGCAGGCGGTCCGCGGACTCGCCGACGGCTGCGCGCAGCTGGGCATCCCGGTCACCGGCGGCAACGTGAGCTTCTACAACCAGACCGGTGCCACCGCGATCCTCCCGACGCCCGTCATCGGTGTCCTCGGTGTGATCGATGACGTCCATCGTCGAATCCCCACGGGCTTCGGCACCGAACCGGGCGAGACGCTGATCCTCCTCGGCGAGACCCGCGACGAGTTCGACGGCTCGATCTGGGCGCAGGTCGCCTACGACCACCTCGGTGGCGTGCCACCGGAAGTCGACCTCGAGCGCGAGCGTCTGCTGTCGGAGATCCTGACCGCAGCATCGCGCGACGGATTGATCTCGGCCGCACACGATCTCAGCGAGGGTGGCCTCATCCAGACCGTCGTCGAGGCGGCGCTGGCCGGCGAGACCGGGTGCCGCGTGCTGCTGCCCGAGGATGCCGACCCCTTCGTGTGGCTGTTCTCCGAGTCGGCCGGACGCGTAATGGTCGCCGTGCCGCGCACCGAGGAGTCCCGGTTCTCGGCGATGCTCGACGCCCGCGGCATGCCGTGGACGCGCATCGGCGTGGTCGACCAGGGGAGCGACGAGGTCGAGATCCAGGACTACTTCTCGGTGCCGCTCGCCGAGCTGCGCGAAGTGCACGAGGCGACGCTGCCGCGCCTCTTCGGCGACACCGCGTAGCAAGCCGAGTTGTTGTAGCGCGCAACGTTCCCGTCTGCTGGAACGTTGCGCGTATACCGTTGGAAGCAATCTGATTTCCCGACCGGACGGACACGATCAGGGTCGGTTACGCTCCTTGGGTTCTCAGTGAGAGTCGAAAGGGCGCAGATGAGTTATCCGCACGATCCGAACCAGCCGCCGAACTACGGCGCTGCGCCCGGTTACGGACAGCAGCCGTACGGCGCGTACGCACCCGGTCCCGAACCGGACAACAACCTCGTGTGGGCGATCTTGTCCACGATCCTGTGTTGCCTGCCCTTGGGTATCGTCTCGATCGTCAAGTCGCTCTCGGTGCGAAAGCTCTGGACGGCAGGTGATTTCGCAGGTGCCCAGCGGGCCGCCGACGAGGCGAAGAAGTGGGCGATCTGGGGTGCGATCGCCGGCATCGTCGGCTCGATCCTCATCGTCGTGATCTACTTCGTCATCGCGGTGTTGATCATCGGTGCCAGTGCCACCACGTCCACGTACTGAACGGTTCGAGCGGGCCGTCCTTCGACGGGTGTCGGTCCTCTCGAATAATCGGGTCCTCGGTCCGGCGATCGTGGTCGCCGGGTCCGGGATCTGTTGTGCTGCCGTGCTTCTGGGGGACCCCACCACGCCCGGTGGGTTGCTCCCGGTGTGTCCCACCAAGTTGCTCTTCGGGGTGACCTGTCCGGGCTGCGGCTCGCAGCGTGCGCTCTATTCGCTCCTGCACGGTGACATCTCTGCGGCGCTGCACTACAACGCGGCGTTCGTGCTCGCGATCGGGTTGCTGCTCTTCGCGTTCGGCGCGTACTGCCTGCGGCTGTGGACCGGTCGGCGGATCCGCGGTTGGCAGAACATGCGCTATTCCGCCGTCGTGGTGCTCGTCGCCGTGGTCGCCTGGTTCGTCGTCCGGAACATCCCGGTGGAACCGTTCTGGTCACTACACGTCTGACGGGCCGCGGCGCCCGCTGCGCCGGACCCACCGGACCAGTCGTGACCCGCCGGGCCCGGCGGCGTCGAGATCGAGCGCGGCGAGCCCCTCCGGGTCGTCGGTGGTGATCTGGTCGACCCGTAACTCCAAGAGCCGTCGGACATCGGGAACCGAACGCGGTCCGACGCGGGTCACCGTGTAACCGTCGACGAGCCGGTCGTGGCGGTGGAAGGCGTCGACGAGGTCGAATCCTCTCCGGTCTGCGGCGAGGATCAGGCGGTTCTCCAGATAGACCATCTCCGCGTCCGGTGACGCGGCGAGCGCACGCGCGACGAAACCCTCGAAATCCCCGGACCGGATCGCGGCGTCGGCGGCGCCGTGGTGGCAGGGGTCGTACCCGATGCGGATCCCGGGGGCGGCCGACGTCAGCCGTGTCACGGCCGCCGCATCGCCGCAGGACAGGATGTAGTGCGACGCCAGTGGCTCGACGCTGTGCGCGAAGATGTCCACGGCACGCGGATCGAGCGCGGCGTCGTCCTCCTTGAAGTCGAGCTGCAGGAGCGACAACGGTGCGATGTCGACTGTCGAGAACAGCTCGGTGAGGTCCTCGAGCAGCAGGACCGGCTCGTCGAGCGCTCGTCCGTGGTTGTCGCGCAGGGACAGTCCGCGGAGGTAGGCCGCGGGCAGTGCCGAGATCGCCCCGGTGCCGGTGGTGGCGTGGTCGACGACGCGGTCGTGGAGGATCGCGAAACCGCGGTCGGCGTGGATGACCAGGTCCACCTCGATGCTCGCGCCCAACCGCATCCCCTCGGCGATCCGCGAAGCGGTGAAGGCCGGGTCGTCGGCGCGTCGACGCCCACGATGCCACTTGAGCATGGTCCGGTGCCCGTCGAAGTCGACGTACAGGGGGGCCGAGGTCGAGTCGGCGGACATGGCGCTCATCGATCACCGAGGATAGTGGCCGCCGCCTCGATCTCCGCTGGAATCCGCCCCTGGCATCCGCCCTCCAGCGCCCCGCCGGCGACATATGGTCGTCGGCGGCGCGCTGACGGGTCGTTATCAGGGGCGCATTTCGGCAATGCCGCCGAACCGCCGCGCCCGCAGTGGAACGTGTTCTAGTTTGAGGGGCATGACTCTGCGCGTGGTCGAGTGGTCGACCGGAACCGTCGGAAGACATGCCATCGCCGGGATCGACGCCCATCCCGACCTCGAACTCGTCGGGGTCTGGGTGTCGAATCCGGACAAGGTCGGCAAGGACGCCGGGGAGCTGGCGGGTCTGGGTCGTGACCTCGGCGTCGCCGCGACCGACGACCGCGACGCACTGATCGCCCTCAAGCCCGACTGCATCGTGCACACCGCGATGACCGACGACCGGGTGATGGAGTCGATCGAGGACCTGATCTTCTTCGTGGAGAACGGGATCAACGTGGTCTCCAGCGGCCCGGTCGTGTTGCAGTTCCCGACGAAGATCCTGCCGGACGGTCTGCTGGACCGGATCGCCGCGGCCGGCGAATCCGGCGGTGCCAGCCTGCACGTCAACGGTATCGACCCCGGTTTCGCCAATGACGTTCTGCCGCTGTCGTTGACGAGTCTCTCGCAGCGGATCGACGAGGTGCGGTGCCAGGAGATCGCGGACTACTCGACGTACTACCAGCCGGTGGTCATGCGGGATCTGTTCGGTTTCGGGAAGCCGATGGACACCACGCCGTTGCTGCTGTCGCCGGGCATCCTGTCGATGGGCTGGGGCAGCGTGGTGCGCCAGATCGCCGCCGGACTCGACCTGACCCTCGACGAGCCGCTCGTCGAACGGGTCGAGCGTGTCGAGGCCGACCGCGACTATTCGACGGTGTCGGTGGAGATCCCGAAGGGCACCATGGCGGCGTTGCGCTTCGAGGTCGCCGGACAGGTCGACGGGGTGGATCGTGTTGTGCTGGAGCACTACACGCGTACGCATGCCGATCAGTGTCCCGAGTGGCCGACCCCGCACGAGGGTGACGGCTGCTACCGGGTCGCGATCTCCGGCGAACCGGAGATGACCGTCGAGTTCGGCCACCACGGGGAGAACGGCGACCACAACGTCTCCGGGATGATCGTCACGGCGATGCGGCTGGTCAATTCGGTTGCCGCCGTGGTCGATGCGAAGCCGGGTCTGGTGACCGCCCTGGATCTGCCGCTCATCACCGGCCGGGGTCTGGTGACGCGGGGTTAGTGCAACGCAGGGTTAGTGCAACGCGGGGATCTGCGCGCGGTCACCGGGACGGCAGACCTCGTGTGCGCAGATGGTCGCGCAGCTTCTCGCGACCATGGAGTGAGGACACCCCGGCCAGTCGAGTCAGCACCCGGGAACTCCAGTCCCCGTCCAGTCCGTGCCGTCGGTTGTAGTCCGCGAGCGACTCGTCGTATCCGGTGAGCTGAGCGTCCGCGGTCTCGGCGTCGTAGGTCTCGTGATGCAGCACGGCTGCCTGCGGGATTCGCGGCTTGATGCCTGCCGACTCGGCGGGGTCCGGCGTGCCGATCGCTAGACCGAACGTCGCGACGGTGTGCTCCGGGAGGCCGAGTTCCGCGGCCACCTCCAGTGGGTTGTTGCGGATGGCGCCGACGAAAACCGTTCCCAGGCCCAGTGACTCGGCGGCCACCACTGCGTTCTGTGCGGCCAGCGCGGTGTCGACGAAGCCGATGATCGTCGTCTCGAGATAGTCCGTCGCCTCCAGCGGGGCATCGTGCCGCGCGGCGAGGCGGTGGGCCCGCCCGAGGTCGGCGACCCACACCAGGAACAACGGTGCCTGCTCGATGAAGCCCTGGTTGTTGGCCAGTGCCGCCAGGCGTTTCCGTCGCGCGGGGTCACGCACGGCAACCACGCTCCAGGGCTGCAGGTTCGACGACGTCGGCGCGGACTGCGCCGCCGCGATGATGGCGTGAAGCCGACTGTCGTCGACGGGGTCCGGTCGGAACCTGCGTACCGACCGGTGTGCGAGTTGCACGGACAGCACGTCGTTGACCACCCCGAGGGTCGCGGAGGGGTCGGCGTATCGCTCGGTGATCGTCATCGGATCGCGGCGGTGGATCGTCGGGTCATGAACAAAGGGTGTCGCCGGAATCGTTCTTCGGCAACTTTCCTGCCCACGCCGGGTCCAAACGCCGACCTCGACACGGCTTTCGGCTTGCGTTCCGGACCCGATCGGTGAGCGGGGTCACACGTCCCACGTGTGGACGGGTTCGCCCTCGTGCATGAGCGTCACGTAGTCGGCGAGCATGCCGGTCAGTGCCGCCGACCGGCTGTCGCCCGCTCTCTCCCGGGCGGCGACGGCCTCACGCTGCCACACCGAACCGGTCCGGCGGTTGACGCAGCGTCCCTCGATCACCGACAGGTACCGCTTGCGGGCCTTGTCCGAGACCCCGTATGCGCGAAGGCCTTTCTCGGCGAGGGTCAGCAGGCGACGGAGCACGAGTTCGTCCGGGCGTACCCAGCCGACGTCGGGCCAGTAGAGCTGCGACTCCATGCCGAAATGCGCACCGGACTGCAGGTTCTCGGCGGCCGCGTTGAACGACATCTGTGACCACAACGGCCGGTCGGCCTCGACGAGCCCGCGGACGACCCCGTAGTAGAAGGCGGCGTTGGCCATCGTGTCGACGACCGTCGGTCCGGCGGGGAGCACCCGGTTCTCGACACGAAGATGTGCCTGGCCCTCATGGATGTCGTAGACGGGCCGATTCCAGCGGTAGACCGTGCCGTTGTGCAGTCGCAGTTCGTCGAGCATCGGGATACGTCCGGCGTCGAGTTCGGCCAGGGGGTCGACGTCTGTTGAGACGGGCAGGAGAGCGGGGAAGTAGCGGGTGTTCTCCTCGAACAGGTCGAAGATGGTGTTGATCCACCGTTCGCCGAACCAGACGCGCGGGCGCACGCCCTGGTTCTTCAGCTCCAGCGGCCGGGTGTCGGTGGCCTGCTCGAACACCGGGATGCGGCTCTCGTGCCAGAGCGCGGTCTCGGCGAGGAACGGGGAGTTGCCGGCCAGTGCCACCTGGATTCCGGAGATCGCCTGGGCGGCATTCCAATGCGCGGCAAAATCCTCCGGGGCCACCCTCAGGTGCAGCTGTAATGAGGTGCAGGCGGCCTCGGGGAGGATCGAATCGGTGGAGGTGTGGAGGCGTTCGGTGTGATAGCCGTCGGCCAAGGGAACACCGCTGATGTCGATCTCGAGGTCCTCGCCGCGGGCGTTGAAGATCTGCTCGTTCAGCAGGTCGTAGCGCGGGTTGGCCGAGATCCACTGATGGGCAAAGTGTTCGGCCTTCAGGGTCGGCAGCATGCCGATCATGACCAGGTGGTTGTCCGTACGGGCGGCGCGCTCCTCCGCACGGTTCAGTGACGTCCGCAGCGCCTGTTCCAGCGAGATCGTGTCGTCGGTGGTGAACGGCCGCGGCGAGACGTTGATCTCGATGTTGAACTGCCCGAGTTCGGTCTGATAGTCGGGATCGGCGATCGCCTCGAGGACGGCGGCGTTGGCCATCGCCGGACGCATCTGCTCGTCGACGAGGTTCAGTTCCACCTCCATGCCGAGGAGGGGTTTGGGTGGCCGGCCCTGGTCGGTGAACAACCCCTCGGCCAACATCCGTGCAATCGCGTCGGTGCCACGACCGACCTGCCGCCGGAACCTCACGCGATCCTCGCCGGTGAACTCCTGTTTGTTCACTTCCGCGCCCATGCGAGACATACTGCCCCAATTCGGGCGCCGTCAACCGGCGTTGCAAGATGACTGACGTGCCCCCGCGTAAGAGACCCGACCCGGCCGAGGTCCGCGCCGCCGTCCTCGCGGTCGCGGACTGGCTCGTCGACGAGTCGGCCCCCGCGCCGTCGCGGCCGGCTCTCGCGGCCGCAGTCCGCCTCACAGCCCGGACCCTCGAACACCTCGCCCCGGGCAACTCGGTCGAGGTCCGTGTCCCGCCGTTCGTCGCCGTGCAGTGCATCGAGGGTCCGCGCCACACGCGTGGAACGCCGCCCAATGTCGTCGAGACCTCGCCTCGGACGTGGCTGCTGATGGTGACCGGGCTGCGAACTTACGACGCCGCGCTCGGCGCCGGCGAACTCGACGCATCGGGCCACCGCGCAGACCTGGTCGCAGAGCTGTTGCCACTGGTTCCGCTGGGTCCGGGAGCGTCGAGAACCAGGTGATCCGCCGAGTGTGATCCGTCACTACTGGCTCCCACGTGGAATTACGGCGCTCCGGACACCGCTGGAAGATTCGCTCTGGAAGGCAACAGGCACGTAAACTCCGAATTGTCTCCCAGCACATTGACGTGTTAACCGATTCGCAGCCCAGGGGAGCTAGTCGATGACTGATCGCTCGATCGCCAACGTGAACCTGCTCGCTCCCACACCGGCGGGCGGATGTTCCGCAGCCGGCGGGTGCGCGCCCGAACCCGCTCCACTGGACCAGCCCGAGAACGAACCGCGCGAGGAGTGCGGCGTATTCGGGGTCTGGGCGCCCGGTGAGGACGTCGCCAAGCTCACCTACTACGGCCTCTACGCGCTGCAGCATCGCGGACAGGAAGCGGCGGGCATCGCCGTCGGCGACGGCAGTCAGGTCGTCGTGTTCAAGGACCTGGGCCTCGTCAGCCAGGTGTTCGACGAGCAGACGCTGGGTGCGATGAGCGGCCACGTCGCCATCGGACACTGCCGCTACTCCACCACCGGTTCGACCACCTGGGAGAACTCCCAGCCGATCTTCCGCACCACCGATGCCGGCACCGGCGTCGCGCTCGGGCACAACGGAAATCTCGTCAACACCGCCGACCTCGCCGCTCGCGCTCGCGAGAAGGGCATCAAGAGCTCGGCGGCGACGTCGGACTCCGATGTCGTCGGCGCGCTCCTGGCGCACGGCGCCGCCGACAGCTCGATCGAGCAGGCGGCCATGGAACTGCTGCCGACCCTCAAGGGCGCGTTCTGCCTGACCTTCATGGACGAGCACACCCTCTACGCGGCACGTGACCCGCACGGTGTCCGTCCGCTGTCGCTCGGCCGCCTCGACCGCGGCTGGGTCGTCGCCTCGGAGACCGCCGCCCTCGACATCGTCGGCGCATCCTTCGTCCGCGACATCGAACCCGGTGAGCTGCTGGCCATCGACGCCGACGGCGTGCGCACCAAGCGCTTCGCCGAGCCGACCCCGAAGGGCTGCGTCTTCGAGTACGTCTACCTGGCCCGCCCGGACTCCAACATCCACGGCCGGTCGGTGCACTCCACCCGTGTGGAGATCGGCCGCCGCCTGGCCAAGGAACATCCGGCCGAGGGTGACCTGGTGATCCCGGTGCCGGAGTCGGGTGTACCCGCGGCCGTCGGCTTCGCCCAGGGCTCGGGCATTCCCTACGGCCAGGGCCTGATGAAGAACGCCTACGTGGGCCGCACCTTCATCCAGCCGTCGCAGACGATCCGTCAGCTCGGCATCCGACTCAAGCTGAATCCGCTGCGCGAGGTGATCCGCGGCAAACGTCTCGTCGTCGTCGACGACTCGATCGTGCGCGGCAACACCCAGCGCGCCCTCATCCGCATGCTGCGCGAGGCCGGTGCCGCCGAGGTGCACGTGCGGATCGCCTCCAGCCCCGTGCGCTGGCCCTGCTTCTACGGCATCGACTTCGCCTCCCCGGCGGAACTCATCGCCAACGGCATGGAGTCCGAGGAGGGCATGGTCGAGGGCGTGCGCCAGGCCATCGGCGCCGACTCGCTCGGCTACATCAGCATCGACGAGATGATCGGTGCCACCGAGCAGCCGGCGTCGAACCTGTGCGCGGCCTGCTTCGACGGCAAGTACCCGATCGAACTGCCCAAGGAGACCTCCATGGGCAAGGCGGTTCTGGAACAGATGCTGGCCTCCGCTGCACACGACGGGACCGTCGATCCGCTGACCAAGCCCAACGACAACGTCAGCGCAGTGATGCGTCCCTGAATCCGGGGGCAAGGCACTCCGGTACCGTGTGATCGTCGGCGAACACGCCGGAAACAACTTTTGACGAGGGGTGCTTGCGGAGATGACGGAGCGGGATGCGGCGGCCGACGAGACGACGGGCGCTACGCCGCAGGCCTCGTACGCGGCGGCCGGAGTCGACATCGACGCCGGTGAACGAGCCGTAGAGCTCATCACCCCGCATGCGAAACGTGCCTCGCGCCCCGAGGTCCTCGGCGGTCTCGGTGGCTTCTCCGGCCTCTTCGCGCTGAAGGGCAACTACCGCGAACCGGTCCTCGCCGCCGCCAGCGACGGCGTCGGAACCAAGCTCGCCGTCGCCCAGGCCATCGACAAGCACGACACCGTCGGACGCGACCTCGTCGCCATGTGCGTCGACGACCTCGTCGTCTGTGGCGCCGAGCCGCTCTTCCTGCAGGACTACATCGCCGTCGGCAAGGTCGTCCCCGAGACCGTCGCGCAGATCGTCGCCGGCATCGCCGACGGCTGCGTCGAGGCCGGCTGTGCGCTGCTGGGTGGCGAGACCGCCGAACACCCCGGACTCATGCAGGACAACCACTACGACCTGTCGGCCACCGCCGTCGGCGTCGTCGAGGCCGACAAGGTCCTCGCCCCCGACCGTGTCCGTGCCGGCGACGTCGTCATCGCCATGGGATCGTCGGGTCTGCACTCCAACGGCTACTCGCTCGCCCGCAAGGTGCTGCTCGAGTGGGGCCACATGGATCTCTTCGGCCACGTCGAGGAGTTCGGCCGCTCCCTCGGCGAGGAACTGCTCGAGCCGACCCGCATCTACGCCCGTGACTGCCTGGCGCTGATCGCCGAGGCGGACGTGCGGACCTTCGCGCACATCACCGGCGGCGGCCTGGCCGAGAACCTGGCCCGCGTCATCCCGCAGGGCCTCGTTGCCGAACTGGAACGCAACACCTGGACCCCGGCCCCGATCTTCGCTCTCATCCAGCAGCGCGGACGCGTCGAGCAGCTCGAGATGGAGCGCACCTTCAACATGGGTGTCGGCATGGTCGCGGTCGTCGCACCCGAGGACACCGATCGCGCTCAGGCGGTCCTGACCGCCCGCCACGTCGACAACTGGGTCCTCGGCACCATCAAGCGTTCCAGCGACCCCAAGAGCACCGAAGCCGGTTCGCGCGTCTCCCTGGTGGGCGAGCACCCGCGCTTCTGAGAATCACGGGCGCACACCGCCTCTCACATCAACGCAAAAGCGGCGGGGACCTTCGGGTTCCCGCCGCTTTTCGCGTCGTCAGAGGATGATCGCCACTCCGGTGGACAGCACAGATCAGCGATGCTCATCGTCGGTTGTCACCGCCGTGAGCACCGCTGGCAGTCGAGAAACGACCGCGCACGCATCAGACGGCCGCAGTCACCTGCGGCCGTCTGAACGTACGAAAACATCAACCCGCGTTACCGCGGGTCCGCTGAGCGGAGAGGTCGTGGTGGGGTGGGATCGGGTGTCGCCGATGAGGCCGGCACCCATGAGTGGCGCGCCTCAGGCGCGGCGCCACTCGTCCTCGTCCAACCACTCATCCACCGGATCCGGACGATCTACCGAGCTGGTCTGCCCGGACAGCTCACGCTGCAGGCTTTCGAGATCGGTGTTCGGAGTGGAGTACTTCAGCTGACGAGCAACCTTCGTCTGCTTTGCCTTTGCCCGGCCGCGGCCCATACGGGACCCCCTCGCAAAATGACGGGGCGGCCAACGATTTGGCGGCCCCGTTCTCTTGAAGTAATTCTGTCGTGCTGCCCAGTCTAGCGCGCCTTCAGGACTTGTGTGCCGCGCCCTGCCTCGCCGCGCCGCCCGATCTCTCCACCTTGCCCAGAATCCGCTGCGCCTCGCGGCGGACCTTGACCGGCAGATCGTCGTCGGCGAGCAGTGTCCTGATCGACTCGGGGTCGGCGTCGACGAGCAGTTGCCGGACCCGCACGCCGTGGTCGGGACGGTGGATCACCGTCACCGAATCGCCGGCGGCCACCGTGCCGGGTTGGAGAACGCGCAGGTAGGCACCGAAATCGGCCTGGTCCATGAACCTCTTCACCCACCTGGGCTCATCCGCCCACACCGCGAAGGTCCGGCACGGTACGCGGGGGATGGTGGTCTCGAGGAGGAGGCCGTCGTCACCGACCTGCCAGCGCTCGCCCACGAAGGCGTCGGTGACGTCGATCCCGTCGATCCGCAGGTTCTCGCCGAACCAGCCGTAAGGAAGCTCACGTCCGAGTTCGTCGGACCAGCGTCGTGCGTCGGGTTCGGCGTAGGCGTACACCGCCTGATCGACGCCACCATGATGCCTGCGGTTGCGCTGGTGGTCGGCGACCAGACCCAGCTCGCGCACCTCGGCGCGGCCGGCCAGCGGACGCTTGTCGATCGCGGAGGGTCCGATCTTGTCGAGGACGACGTCTCGGCCGGCCGCGCAGACGGCCAGCACGGTTCCGATGTCCACGCGTCAGCTACCCGGGGTGGACGAGCCGCTGCGCAACCGTTCGACGGCGGCACGACCGGCCTGGACGTGATCGTCCTCGCGGATGGAGTCCGGGTCGATGCGTGCGCTCACCGGCTCCTCGGTCCCGATCGTCAGTTCGACGTCCGCGCCGACGTTGCGCTTGACGAGCGCGAGCGCGATGGGACCCCACTCGTAGTGATCGGCGACGGTGCCGAGGCGGCCGACGGTGCGGCCGCCCGCGGTGACCGGATCGCCGGTCGTCGGACGCTGATCCGAGCTCCCGTCGAGATGCAGCAGCACCAGGCGTCGTGGGGACTTGCCGAGGTTGTGGACCCGGGCCACCGTCTCCTGGCCGCGGTAGCAGCCCTTGTCGAGATGGACGGCGCCCTGATCGGCCGGACCACCGATCCAGTCGACCTCGTGCGGGATCGTCCGCTCATCGGTGTCGGCGCCGAGGCGCGGACGGCGGGCCGCGACACGCAGTGCGTCGTACGCCCAGCTGCCGGCCATCCGGGCACCGGCCTCGACGAGTGCGTCCCACCAGCGCAGCAGGACGAACTCCGGCAGGACGAGGTCGACGACGGGCAGGTCACGGTTCTCGCCGAGCGGCGGCATCCGTCGCCAGAACCCCAGCGGCTCGTCCTCGTGGTGTGTCTCGGGCAGATTGCCCGCCTGGTAGACGTCCGCGTCGGCGGGGATCTCGAGGAGGTCGGCAACGGGTCCGGTCACCGCACCCGGACCGACGAGGGTGAGGACCCTCATATCGGTCCGTGGGGCCGGCTGCGCCTTGGCCCAGAACACCATCTTCGCGAGGAATCCGGCGAGGGCCTCACCGCGTGCTCCCTCGGTGTCGACCCAGGTGATGCCGTCGATGTCGGTCATGACGAAGTGTTCCTCGACGCGACCGTTGGCGTCGAGAGACAGGTTCTCTGCGCTCCGGCGGTCGGGAAGTGCGGCGATGTGCTGGCTCGAGATGGTGTGCAGCCAGCTCAGGCGTTCCTCGCCGGGGATCTCGATGACGGCCCGGTCGGAACGGTCGACGACGATGACCCCGGTGGCGGCGGCTCGCTGTTCCCCGAGTGGATCACCGAAGTGCCACGGGGTCTCCGATGAGTGGAACTCGCCGGGGCCGGGGACCGCCCCGCCTTCGGAATACCTGGTCAGGATGGGTGAACGGCTCACGGGTCGATTCTACGGGTCGGTTGCGCACCAGGGGTGTGGAGCAGGGGTCGGGCGCTCGTGGGAGCCTCTTATCCATGTCGGATTCGATCCTGCTCACCCTCGACGGCACCCAACACGATGCCGATGCGCCGTTCCTGCACGCCGACGACCTCGCGGCGGTCCGCGGCGACGGCGTCTTCGAGACCCTGCTCGTCCGGGCCGGCCGGGCGCGTGGGGTGCGCCTGCACCTCGAACGCCTCGTCCGGAGCGCCACGGCCATGGAGCTGCCGGCGCCGGACCCCGACGAGTGGCGCGCGGCCATCGAGAACGCGGTCAAGCTGTGGACTGCCGAGCACGGGACGTCGGACGAGGCGTTGCTGCGGCTGGTCTACACCCGCGGGCGTGAACACGGATATGCCCCGACGGCCTACCTGACCGTCGAGCGGGTGCCCGAGCGCGTCGCCTCCGCCCGCGCGGACGGCGTCTCGGTGGTCACCCTCGAGCGCGGTTTCTCCATCGACCTCGCGGCCAAGGCGCCCTGGCAGCTCCTCGGTGCGAAGACGCTGAGCTACGCCACCAACATGGCCGCGCTGCGTCATGCCGCATCCGAGGGCTATGACGACGTCATCTTCGTCAGCAGCGAGGGGGCGGTGCTCGAGGGGCCGCGGTCGACGGTGGTCGCGGTGTACGGGGACACGCTGGTCACCCCGCCGACCGAGATCGGCATCCTCGCCTCGACGACCGCGCAGGCCGTCTTCGATCTCGCCGTTGCGGAGGGCTGGAAGACCAAGGTCGAGATCCTGCGTCCGGAGGACCTCGTGGCGGCCGACTCGGTCTGGCTCGTCAGCAGCGTGACGCTCGCGGCCCGGGTCACCCATCTCAACCGGTACGTCATGCCGGTGCCGGCCGACGCAGACCGGTTTTCCGATTTGGTGGACCGCGCCATCGCTGTGGGAGACGATTGATCCCGGTCACTCCCATCGGATTCAGGGTCCGTGTCACTCAAGATCACTGGTGAGAGGGAATGCACCGCTGGTAACGGCTCGACGGGACCTTTGGCGCTTGAAGAAGGTCGGTGACCAGGCGTAACGTCGCGCTCAGCGCCTACTACCCGACGTAGTAGGCAACTCCGGCACCGCCGGCTGAGCCGGTGACCTGATTCGAGGCAGATATGGACGCTCTGGACGTCTCCCGATGGCAATTCGGTATCACGACGGTCTATCACTTCATCCTGGTTCCGCTGACCATCGGTCTTGCGCCGATGATCGCGGTGATGCAGACGGTGTGGCACGTCACCGGCAACGAGCAGTGGCTGCGCGCGACCCGCTTCTTCGGAAAGCTCTTCCTGATCAACTTCGCGCTCGGCGTGGCCACCGGCATCGTGCAGGAGTTCCAGTTCGGGATGAACTGGAGCGAGTACAGCCGCTTCGTCGCGGATGTCTTCGGTGCGCCGCTGGCGCTGGAAGGCCTGGTCGCCTTCTTCCTGGAGTCGACCTTCATCGGACTCTGGATCTTCGGCTGGGACCGGCTGCCGCGGCGCGTCCACCTGGCGTGTATCTGGTTGGCGGCCATCGGCGTCAACGCATCGGCGTACTTCATCATCGCCGCGAACTCGTGGATGCAGCATCCCGTCGGCGTCGAGTGGGACGAGACCCGTGGACGCCCGGCCATGAACGACTTCTTCGCCGTCATCACCAACAACACGACACTCGCCGCCTTCCCGCACGTGATCGCCGGTGCATTCCTGACCGCGGGCACCTTCGTCGCGGCCATCGGCATCTGGTGGATGGCCCGGAACACGTGGCGCGCCAAGAAGTTGCGGGAAGCACTCGAGACCGGTGACACCAGTGGTGTCCCGGAGAGCACATCGCCGAGCCACGTCGACGCCACCCCGGAAGACCTGGAGAAGGACGCGCGCGACCTGTGGCGGCCGGTCACCCGGTTCGCGCTGTGGGTCACGCTCGTCTCCGGCGTCGCGCTGTTCATCACCGGTGACATCCAGGCACAGATCATGTTCAAGCAACAGCCGATGAAGATGGCCTCGGCGGAATCGCTCTGCGAGACCGAGACAGGCCCCGGCTTCTCCGTCCTCTCCATCGGACGTCAGAACAACTGCGAGAACATCGATCACATCATCGAGATCCCCAAGATGCTGTCGTTCCTGGCCGATCACTCCTTCGATTCGACCCTGCAGGGCGTCGAGGAGCTGCAGGAGCAGTACACGAAGGCCTTCGCCGACAACCCGAACGTGCCCGCCAACCAGAACTTCGCACCCAACCTGTTCGTCACCTACTGGGGTTTCCGGGCGATGATCACATGGGCGGCCGGCTCGGTGGTCGTGGCCCTCGGCGGCCTCTGGTACACGCGCCGCAAGCGGGTGGTCGAGTCGAGGCGATTCGGCTTCATCGCACTGCTGATGATCCCGACCCCGTTCCTGGCCAACAGCTCCGGCTGGATCTTCACCGAGATGGGCCGCCAGCCGTGGGTTGTCGCACCCAACTGGGAGGACGACCTCGATCCGCTGCGCATCAGCATGCTCGTGCAGAACGGTGTCTCCAACCACACCGCGGGGACGGTGCTCGTCACCCTGATCGGGTTCACGCTGCTCTACGGCGCGCTGGGTGTCGTCTGGTTCATGCTGCAGCGCCGCTACGTGATCGAGGGACCGGCGAGCTACGACTCCCGGCCACCAGGCCACAGCGACGACGAAGCCGACTCCGATTCCGATGAGCCCAAACAGCTCTCGTTCGCGTACTAGAGGAGAGTGACATGGGACTCCCGGAATTCTGGTTCCTCATCATCGCCGTGCTGTTCGTCGGCTACTTCGTCCTCGAGGGCTTCGACTTCGGCGTCGGCATGCTGATGCCGATCCTCGGATCGAGTCACACCGGTGGCGACGACAAGGTCGCACCGGACGACCCCGAGGCCGACCCCGACAAGCGCCGGCGCGCGCTGCTCAACACCATCGGACCGGTGTGGGACGGCAACGAGGTCTGGCTGCTCACCGCGGGCGGCGCGCTCTTCGCGGCGTTCGGCGGGTGGTACGCAACGATGTTCACCGCGTTCTACCTTCCGCTGTTCCTCATCCTGATCGGACTCATCACCCGTGTGTGCGCGATCGAGTGGCGCGGCAAGATCAACGATCCGCGCTGGCGGAAGTGGTGCGACGTCGGCATCGGTCTGGGTTCGTGGATTCCCGCGATCCTGTGGGGTGTCGCCTTCGCCAACGTGGTGCGGGGCCTGCCGATCGACGCCGACGCCCAGTACACGGGCGGGTTCTTCAACCTGTTGAGCCCGTATGCGCTGCTCGGCGGTGCGACGACCCTCCTGGCGTTCCTCACCCACGGTGCGGTGTTCCTGTCGCTGAAGACCTCCGGTGTCCTGCAGGAGGATTCGGCGCGATACGCAGCCCGTCTCGCGTGGCCGACGCTCGTCGTCGCCGCCGCGTTCCTGCTGTGGACCCAGTTCGCGTACGGCAACGGCTGGACCTGGATCCCGGTGCTGATCGCCGCGGTGGCCGCGGTGGGCATGCTCGTCGCGACGCAGGTGCGTCGAGAGGGGTGGGCGTTCCTGTTCACCTCGATCGCGATCGCCGGAACGGTGGCCACCCTGTTCGCGGTGCTGTTCCCGAATGCGCTGCCCTCGACCCTGAACCCGGACTGGAACCTGACCATCGACAACACGTCGTCGAGCGACTACACACTGACGGTGATGACGTGGGCGGCGCTGTTCATCACCCCGGTGGTGATCGGTTACCAGGCGTGGAGCTACTGGGTGTTCCGTAAGCGCCTGTCGGTCGGGAACATCCCGGAGCATCACGGGCTGCCCTCGTTGCGCGTGTCGAGCAAGTGACGCCCCCGGTCGACCCGCGGCTGCTGCGGTATTCGCCGACGACGCGACGCTATGTCGCGGTCACGGCGGCGTTCGCCGTCGCGCAGGTGATCGCGATCATCGTGGCCGCGGGTATGGCCGCCTCCATCCTGTCGGAGCTGATTGTCCTCCCGGCGGAGCGGTCCTTCGACGCGCAGTGGGTGCACCTGGTCGTGCTCGCCGTCGCGATGGCGGCCCGCGCCGCGATGGCCTACGGGCACGATCGGTACGCGCACCGAGCGGCGGAGCAGGCGATCGCAGAACTGCGGTCCGAGGCGCTCGACGTGCTCACCGATCCGCGTCGGACCTCGCCGCGAACGCTCCTGACGCTGCGTGAGCACGCGGCGACCGTGCTGTTGCGGGGACTGGACGCCCTCGGGCCGTATCTCTCCGGTTACCTGCCCGCACTCGTGACCGCGGTGATCCTCACGCCGACGGTGACCGTGGTGATCGCCTTCGCCGACTGGCCGTCGGCGCTGATCATCCTGATCACGTTGCCCCTCATCCCGATCTTCATGGTCCTGGTCGGGCTCATGACCCGGGATCGCACCACCCGCAAGCTGGCGACGATGAGCAGGCTGACCGCGCAGCTGTTGGATCTGATCGCCGGCCTGCCGACGCTGCGGGCACTGAACCGCGCCGAGACCCCGGCCGCCCAGGTGGCCGAACTCGGTGAGGCGCACCGACGTTCCACGATGAGCTCGCTGCGGGTGGCGTTCCTGTCCGGCGCGGTTCTCGAGCTGCTCGCGACCCTGTGCGTCGCCCTGGTCGCCGTGGGCATCGGTCTGCGGTTGGTGTTCGGCGAGATGTCCCTCTACGCAGGTGTTTTCGCGTTGATACTGGCGCCCGAGGCATACCTGCCGCTCCGCCGCGTCGGCGCGCAGTTCCACAACTCTGCCGACGGTGTCACCGCCGCCGGGGAGGTCTTCGACCTGATCGACTCGCCCGAGGACGCCGCTCCGACGCCGGTCAGCGGCGGCCGGGGCCTCACCGTCGCAGGCGCGCCGATCACCATCCTCGATCTCGGCGTCCACGGCCGTGACGGCTGGGCCCCGGAGTCCTTACGCGCGACGGTCCAGCCCGGTTCGCTCACGCTGTTCACCGGGCCCAACGGTTCGGGGAAGTCCACGACCCTGGCCGCGATCATGGGGCTGCTGACACCCGACGACGGGTCGGTGCTCATCGGGTCCACCCCGGTCACCCATGCGGATCCCGAGTCCCTGCACGAACAGATCGCCTGGCTGCCGCAGCAGCCGGTCATCGTGCCGGGCACGGTCGGCGAGAACGTGGAGCTCTTCGGCGCGCTCGACCGCGATGCCACCGACCGTGCGGCGACGGCCAGCGGATTCGACTCCGTCGTGCTCGAACTGCCCAAGCGCCTCGACACCCAACTCGGTGCGGGCGGCGTCGGGCTGTCCGCCGGCCAGCGTCAGCGGCTCGCACTCACCCGAGTGCTCGCGTCGCCGGCTCCGCTGTTGCTGCTCGACGAGCCGACCGCTCACCTCGACGAGGCATCCGAACGTGCAGTTCTCACCGTGCTCCGCGACCGCGCACGCGCCGGTGACACGGTCATCGTGGTGGCCCACCGGGGGATCGCGCGTGAATTCGCCGACCAGGTGGTCGAATTCGACGGAGGTGTGCCATGCGCGACGACCCACTGATCCGGGCGCTCGGTTTTCTCGGCCTGCGCCGGGGTGCGGTGGCCAAGGCCCTGCTGCTCGGCGTCGGCGGTTCGCTGTCGGCGCTCGGCCTCGCGGCCTTGTCGGCGTGGCTGATCACCCGGGCCTGGCAGATGCCGCCGGTGCTGTACCTGTCGGTTGCGATCACCGCCGTGCGCGCTCTCGGTATCTCGCGCGGCCTGTTTCGCTACCTCGAACGTCTCGCCACCCACGACCTGGCCTTGCGCGCGATGACGACCGCCCGCGAACGGGTTTACACGGCGCTCGCGACCGGCTCACCGGCCTACTCGGTGACCCTCCGGCGCGGAGACCTGTTGACCCGCACCGGCGATGACATCGACGAGATCGGCAACGCTCTCATCCGCGGCCTGATCCCCATCGGTGTGGGCGTGACGACGGCGGTCGCCGCGGTCGTCGTGATGGCACTGGTCTCGCTGCCCGCCGCCGCAGTGCTCGCCGTCGCACTCATCATCAGTGGTGGCCTCGCCCCGTGGCTCGCGGCACGAGGTGGTGCCTCGACCCTCCGCGACGGTGCGCGGGCGGCCACCGAATCCGCCGAGGCCACGACGACCACTCTGTGGCACGCTTCGGAACTCGTTGTCGCGCGTCGGCGTGAGGAACTGCTCGAGACCGCCGCGGACGCCGACCGTCGGCACCTCGCGGCCACCGATCGGGGTCGTCGGCTCGAGGCGGCAGCCGCCGCGGCCACCCCTCTCGCGATGGGTGCGTCGCTGGTCGCGGCCTGCGTCATCGCGATCCAGCTGGCCTCGCAGACAACCGGTTCGATCGCCGGGATCGCCTCCGGTGAGGGGCTCACGCCGATGATCCTCGGCGTGCTGATCCTGCTGCCGCTGTCGGCCTTCGAGTCGACCGCGCCGCTGACCGAGGCTGGACTGCAGATCGAGCGGAGTCGTCAGAGCGCCGCACGGGTGATGGCTCTCGTCGACGGTGCACGCGCCGCGGACAGCACCGAGCCGTCCGGTGCGGACGTGGCGGTCCACCGCGGCATGGTCGAGGTGTCGACCGACGGACTGCGGTGGGGCCGCGGGGAGCGGAACATCCTCGGCCCTGTGGACGGTCTGAACCTCGACCTGCGGCCGGGATCGCGGCTGGCGGTCGTCGGCCCCAGCGGCGTCGGCAAGTCCACGCTTCTGCTGACCCTCGCCGGACTGCTCGATCCCATCGGCGGGGACGTCACCTGCGTCGACGTGTCGAGCCGCGCCCCCGTCGACCTTCGCTCGGCCGGTTGCTATTTCGCCGAGGAAGCGCATCTCTTCTCGACGTCGGTCCGCGAGAACATGCGCGTCGCGCGCGGTGACGCCACCGACGACGAGATCCTCGCGGCGCTGACGACGGTCGGCCTCGACGGCTGGGCCGCACGGCTGCCCGACGGTCTGGACACCACCCTGACCGGCGGAGCCGACGCCGTCAGCGGCGGCGAGCGCCGACGCCTGCTCCTCGCTCGCGCACTGCTCCACCCCACACCGATGGTCCTGCTCGACGAGCCGACCGAACACCTCTCCGCCGACGACGCCGACGCCCTCCTCCGACGCCTCCTCGGCGTCGAGGACGACCTCTTCGGACCCGATCGCATCGTCGTGGTCGTCACGCACCAACTCCCGCCGGACGTCGGCGGTGCGCAGGTGGTGGAGCTGGAACCGGCGCTCGCAGGCGACGCCTGACCGGCGAACCTCAACTCGACTGCCAGACGTCGATCGAAGTCTGCCTGTCGGGCTGAAGTCTGCCGGTTGTCGGGGGAGGTACCCACCTCGCTCCCAGGGGCGAAGGTGCTTACCCGTTCCCTGAGGTGCGAGCGAAGCGAGCCACGAAGGGCCGGCGACGTCATCTCGCCAGGCCTTCGTGGCTCGTCGCTATCGCTCCTCGCACCTAGTAATAGCTCGAAGGTTGTGAAATACGGGACATCCTCCTGTTGTGGTCGTAAGGGCTTGGTGTCCCAACCACAACAAGGAGGATGTCGATGTCTGACGCTAGTCCCTTGAGTCGAGGAACGAAACGCCGAAACGACCGTTTGAGCCGACTGCGGGAGATCGTGCGCCGCGA
>NZ_JAJQJP010000024.1:0-100480 GCF_021245825.1 Gordonia metallireducens
GCTACGCCAACTGCACGTGGTGATCACCACCGCCACTCCCTGGGACCCGACCCTGGCGGGACCAACCCAGACTGCGGAGGTGAGCGCCGCCTGAACCCGACGACGTGCTCGCCGACCGCTACAAGATCCTCGATGATCGGTTGAGCGCCAACGGGTTCGGTTGGTACGAGGTGTCGAACTGGGCCCTCGACGACGCGGGCGCGTGTCGCCACAACCTCGCCTACTGGAACAGCTCGGACTGGTGGGGGATCGGCCCGGGCGCGCACTCCCACGTGAATGGCGTGCGCTGGTGGAACGTGAAGCATCCGGCGCGCTACGCGCAGACCCTCGGTGAGGGTGTGCTGCCCGCGGCGTCGTCGGAGCAGCTCACCGCCGAGGACCGCCACATGGAGGCGGTCATGCTCACCACGCGACTCCGGACCGGGCTCCCGACCGAACTCCTCGACGACGCCGAACGCGCGAACGCCGAAAATCTCTGTGCCGACGGCCTGCTCGCCGCGACGGGCGATGCCTACGTCCTCACCGACGCCGGCCGACTGCTCGCCGACGGCGTCATCCGCCGCGTGCTCTGGGATTAGGTCCGGGACTACCAGGGTCGTTCGGGGCGCGGCGGGCTCGTCCAGCCGGTGGACTGGCGTCCCCGACGATGCGCGCCACCGCCCCCGGGGGATTCGGGCGCACCCCGCGGCGGCCGGACCGGTTCGGGCGGGACGTCGACGACACGGGGGCGCGCCGGGATCTCGGCGGTGTCGTCGAGCTGCTCATCGAGAGGGCGTGCCCCCTCGGAGAGGTCGAGGGCGTCGAGGTCGAGGGTGCGTGCGTGGATGATGTTGCGGTTCCGCAGCGCAGAGCGCACCGCACGGTGGAGTCCGTCCTCGAGGTAGAGATCGCCCTCCCAGCGGACGACGTGTGCGAACAGGTCGCCGTAGAACGTCGAATCCTCGCTGAGCAGCTTGTCCAGGGCCAGCACCTTGGTGAGCGTGATCAGCTGATCGAGTCGCAGCTGTCGCGGCGGGATCTTGGCCCAGCCGCGCGTCGACAGCTTGTGGTCGGGATAGGGCCTGCCCTCCCGCACCCCCTTGAAGATCATGGAACCCCGCGCCGGTTTCGTAGTATGGAACGTACCCAGTATGGGACGTACCCCAACTCTATGGCCCAACCCCATGGACCGGGACTCGGATCAGGAGGTGTACCGCGTGTCCACAACGGATGACCGTCGATTCGAGATCCTCCGCGCGATCGTGACCGACTACGTCGAATCGCAGGAGCCCATCGGATCGAAGGCACTCGTCGAGCGGCATCAGCTCGGGGTGTCGAGCGCAACCGTCCGCAACGACATGGCGGTACTCGAGGCCGAGGGATACATCACCCAGCCGCACACCAGCTCGGGTCGTGTCCCCACGGACAAGGGCTACCGGATGTTCGTCGACCGCATCAGCGAGATCAAGCCGCTGTCCTCGGCGGAACGACGCGCCATCCTGTCGGTGCTCGACTCCGGCGTCGACCTCGACGACGTGCTGCGACGCTCGGTCAAGCTCCTCGCCCAGCTGACCCGCCAGGTGGCCGTCATCCAGTACCCGGTGCTGTCGGCGGCACGTGTCCGGCACCTCGAGGTCGTGTCGCTCTCGCCGTCGCGGCTGCTGCTCGTGGTGATCGTCGACAACGGTCGCGTCGAACAGCGCATGGTCGCGCTGAACGAGGACCACGACGAAGAGGACATCAGCCGTCTGCGTGACATGTTCTCCACGGCGCTGCACGGCAAACGCCTTGCCGAGGCGTCGGCGGCGGTGGCCGAACTCGCCAACTCCGCACCCGACGACATCCGGGGCGCGGTTCTGAACATCGCGACGGTTCTCGTCGAGACCCTCGTCGAACGCGGCGACGACCGCCTGGTGCTCGGCGGCACCTCGAACCTGGCACGGTCGGCCGCCGACTTCACGCCGGTCGTCGGCGGTATGGACACCGTCCTCGAAGCACTCGAGGAGCAGGTCGTCGTGCTCAAGATCCTCGCCACGACACAGGACATGGGCCAGGTCACAGTGCAGATCGGAGAGGAGACGCAGACCGAGAACCTGCGTGGGACCTCGGTGGTGTCCACAGGGTACGGTGCATCGGGAACCGTGTTCGGCGGCGTCGGTGTGCTCGGCCCCACACGGATGGACTATCCGGGAACCATCGCCTCGGTCGCAGCCGTTGCCAAATACATCGGTGAGGTGCTCGCCGAACGATGACCGCCGCCCCGGCGACGGACGTCAGGTGAGGGCCCCGAACCGGTCGGCGGCAGAATCGAGTGGTTCCACTGCGTACCGCGCGGACGTGCGTCCACACCGATGGCGCGCACCGCGTGGGCACCAACTGAGACCGCTTGGGTACCAATTGAGATTTAAGGATCACTACAACCGTGGCACGTGACTATTACGCAATCCTGGGTGTGGCGAAAGGTGCCAGCGACCAGGAGCTCAAGCGCGCCTACCGCAAGAAGGCACGCGAACTGCATCCCGACGTCAACCCCGGTCGGGAGGACGAGTTCAAAGAGGTCAGCACCGCCTACGAGGTGCTGACCGATCCGGAGAAGCGGCGCATCGTCGACGCCGGTGGCGACCCCCTCGCGGGTGCGGGCGCCGGAGGTTTCGGCGGATTCGGCGGTGGTGGCGGCGGCTTCGGCGACGTCTTCGAGGCCTTCTTCGGCAACGGCGGCGCCTTCGGCGGTGGCGGCGGTTTCGGGTCGGGGCGTGGACCCCGCTCGCGCGTCCAGCCGGGTGAGCCCGCACTCGTCAACCTCAAGCTCGATCTCGCCGAGTGCGCCAAGGGCGTCAACAAGGAGATCACCGTCGACACCGCGATCTTGTGCGATGTGTGCACCGGCTCGGGCACCAACGGCGACAGCAAGCCGATCGCCTGCGACACCTGCCACGGCGCCGGCGAGATCCAGTCGGTGCAGCGTTCGTTCCTCGGTCAGGTCATGACCGTCCGCGAGTGCCCGACCTGTCACGGCGTCGGCGAGGTCATCCCCGATCCCTGCCACAAGTGCGGTGGCGACGGTCGCGTGCGTTCGCGACGCACCATGACCGTCCGCATCCCGGCCGGCATCGAGAGCGGCATGCGCGTCCGGCTCAGCGGCCAGGGCGAGGTCGGCCCGGGCGGCGGTCCGGCCGGCGACCTCTATGTCGAGGTCACCGAACGTCCGCACGAGGTCTTCCTGCGCGACAAGGACGACCTGCACTGCACTTTGAAGGTCCCGATGGTCGACGCCGCGCTCGGCGCCGAGTTCGACGTCGAGACCATCCTCGGCGACCCGGTCACCGTCAAGATCGACCCGGGTACGCAGCCCGGCCAGGTGGTCAAGCTGCGCGGTCAGGGCATGCCGCACGTCAGCTCGGGTGTCCGCGGCACCCTGCACGTGCACCTCGACGTGGTCGTCCCGACCAAGCTCGACAACGCCCAGACCGACGCCCTCAAGAAGCTCAAGAAGGTGGCGCAGGACGAGATCGAGGTGGTCAACACCTCGGCGGCGGCCGCTCCGGGCGGGCTCTTCTCACGGCTGCGCAACGCGTTCGCAGGCAAGTGAGCCCACCGCTTTTCTGGGCGGACTCCGTCCCCGCCCCGGGTGCCGACCTGATCCTCAGCGGGCCGGAAGGCCGGCATGCGGTGACGGTTGCGCGCCTCGGGGTGGGGGAGCGCATCCTCGTCGGCGACGGCGCGGGATCGGTGGCCAGATGCGAGATCTGGGAGATCACCGGGAAAGACACGCTCGTCGCGTCGGTGCGTGAGCTCTCCTTCGAGGCGCGGCCCACCCCGCAGGTGACCCTCGTGCAGGCGTTGCCGAAGTCCGAACGATCCGAATTGGCCGTCGATCTCGCGACCGAGGCCGGTATCGACGTGATCGTGCCGTGGCAGGCGATGCGCTGTGTCGCACGGTGGACGGGCAAGGCGGAGAAGGGCGTTGCCAAGTGGCGGACCGCGGCGTCGGTTGCCGCGAAACAGAGCCGACGACCCTGGATTCCCGAGGTCACCGACCTCGCCACCACCATCGACGTCCGCGCGCGGTGCGCCGACGCGGTCGCGGCCGGCGGTGTGGTCGCGGTACTGCACGAGGAGGCCGCGCGGCCCCTCGCCGAACTTCCGCTCGCCGATGCGAGCGAGATCGTGCTCGTCGTCGGCCCCGAAGGCGGACTCGACGACGCCGAGGTCGCCGACCTGACCGCGCTCGGCGCCCATTCGGTGGTCCTCGGCCCGGAGGTGCTGCGTACCTCGACCGCGGCCGCGGTGGCACTGGGTGCGATCGGCGTGCTGACCGGACGGTGGTCGCGATGAGTGGTGTCCGACGCTGCGCCGTACGACGCACCAAGATCGAATACGGCACCGAGCCTTCACAATTCGGCCATCTCTACCTGCCTCGGGATGGTCTCGACCCCGCAACTCCGGCTCGGGTCGTCGTGCTCGTCCACGGCGGCTCGTGGGCGGTGGAGTACGGCTCGACGATCCAGACCGCGGTCGCGCGCACGATGGCCGAACGCGGTGCCGTTGTGTGGAACATCGAGTACCGCCGTGTCGGAGAGCCGGGCGGCGGGTGGCCGAACACCGGCCGCGACGTCGTCGACGCGATCCGCGCCCTCGACGGCCCGGTGCGGGATGCGCTGCAGGAGCAGGACATCGACCTCCGGGCGATCGACTTCTCGTCGGTCGGCGTCGTCGGACACTCGGCCGGTGGGCAGCTCGCGGTGTGGGCGGTCGGCAAACTCGGCGCGCGTACCGCATCGACCACCATCACCACCGTCGTCGCGCAGGCAGCGGTCCTCGACACCGTCTCCGCGGCGGACAAGGAGTCTCTGCGCGAACTGATGGGCCGGCCGTACAGCGAGTCGCCGCGCCGCTACGAAGAGGCGTCGCCCATGCTGGCGCCGGTCTTCGACGCGCACGTCGTCGCGATCACCGGTGACGAGGACGATCTCGTGCCCGACATCGTCAGCCGTCGCTACGTCGACGACGCCATCGCCCGCGGACAGTCGGCCGAACTGGTCGTCGTGCCGGGTGAGGGACATCAGGCGTTCGTCGACCCGCGCACGGGCTGTGCGCGGCAGACGATCCGGGTGCTGGGGATCTAGGATCTCGGCTCTCGTGGCTCGGCCCTTCGTGACTCGGCCTCTCGTGACCACAGGCAGGGTCGTCTGCCATGACTGACCGCTTCACACCGGTGCCCGAATGGGCGAGGCTCCGCGTCCGGACCCGCTGGACATATGTGGCCTTGGCCCTTTTCGGGGCTCTCGCACTCTTCTGGCTGTGGCAGCTGGGGCGAGCGCTGTCTGACGGCCGCTTCATGGATGCAGCCTTCTATGTGTGCGCGTCCGCGGCTTGCGTAGCGGTCGTCTGGGCGTCTGGGCTCGTGCTGAGGAACCGGGCGCGGTCCACCGCGGCTCCGGGGGCTGCCGAGGCGGTACCGGGCGGGATTCGGTTCGCGACATCACGTCGACTGCGGATGGCATATCGAGTGTCTCTGACGCTGATCGCGGTCTCCTCCGGTTTGTTCGCGATCGGGATGTGGTTGGGGCAGTTCGATTTTCCGATGAGTCCCGGACAGGCGACGGTCTTCCCCTGGATCGCAGCCGCGATCGCCGCATACTCCGCCATCGCCCTCGCCTGGTTCGCGACGGGACTCCTGCGATACCCGAGCATCGAGGTTTCGACTGACGGTGTGGACGTCACCGGGTTTCGGCTGAAGCAAACGGTCGAGTGGGACGACATCGCAGACATCGTTCCGCTCGCCGACGGCAAGAATCCGGAGATCGGCATCGTCCTGAGAGATCGGGCACGAGCCGACGTGGAGATCTTCTACCGGGGACCCTTCGCCCCGGGGTACATGCAGGCTCAGCGATCCGTCCGGATCACCGCCGATCTCTTCGCCGTCGGTGCCGCGCCACTTCTCGACTTCCTCGACTACTACGCATTCAGTCCGGAGGATCGCGTCGAGTTGGCGGATGGTCGAGCACTGCGCCGGTTGGCTGCGATGGGCCAACCGACACTCGACGGTTGACGGTCAGGAAATATTGCCTGCTGATCGGCCGTTGCATAGCGATACACTGGCCAGACAACTGTGCGTTTCCTTCAGTGAATCCTCACTGTGATTCAGCGGACGCGCGCAGGCCACAACCGCAGACCACCAGGAGTGATTTCATACGTGAGTGACGACAATCCCGACCCGAGCGGGCAATCCAGCCGAACGCAGCCGCGCCGGTCTGGGGTCACATCCACCGTCGAAGTCTCTCCCGGAGTGGTGTTCGGGCTGCTCGGTGCCAGTGACGTCAACCTTCGGACGCTCGAGCAGCTGCTTCCCGCCGACATCCATGTGCGCGGCAACCAGGTGACGCTGACCGGCGAGCCCGCCGATGTCGCCGCCTCCGAACGCGTCATCGCCGAACTCACCGACCTCGTCGGACGTGGCACCCCGCTGACCCCGGACCTCGTCCGGCACAGCGTGTCGATGCTCTCCGGCGGCGGCCAGGAGTCGCCCGCCGAGGTGCTGTCGCTGGACATCCTCTCGCGCCGCGGCAAGACGATCCGGCCCAAGACGCTGAACCAGAAGCACTATGTCGACGCCATCGACGACAACACCATCGTGTTCGGGCTGGGTCCGGCCGGTACCGGCAAGACCTATCTCGCGATGGCCAAGGCCGTGCAGGCGCTGCAGTCGAAGTCGGTCAACCGCATCATCCTCACCCGTCCGGCCGTCGAGGCCGGCGAACGCCTGGGCTTCCTGCCGGGCACGCTGAGCGAGAAGATCGACCCGTATCTGCGCCCGCTGTACGACGCCCTGCACGACATGATGGATCCCGAGGCGATTCCGAAGCTGATGGCCGCCGGGGTCATCGAGGTGGCCCCGCTGGCCTACATGCGCGGCCGCACCCTGAACGACGCCTTCATCATCCTCGACGAGGCGCAGAACACGACGAGCGAGCAGATGAAGATGTTCCTGACGCGCCTGGGCTTCGGCTCCAAGGTGGTCGTCACCGGTGACGTGACCCAGGTCGACCTGCCGGGCGGTGCGAAGAGCGGCCTGATGGCGGCGACCGCGATCCTCGAGGGCATCGACGACATCCACTTCTCCCGGCTCACCAGCCAGGACGTCGTGCGGCACCGCCTGGTCGCCGACATCGTCGACGCGTACGGTCGTGCGGAGGAATCCCAGCGCACCGGTGCACGGATCGACGCCGCGATCGGCGGCAACCGCGCGGCGCGTCGCGCGGCTTCTCATGGGCGTCGCTCATGAGCATCGAACTGGCCAACGAGTCGGGGGTCGAGGTCCCGGCCGAGCTGATCGTCGACGCCGCACGGTTCGCGGTGAATGCGATGGACGTGAACCCCGCCGCGCTGCTGTCGGTCCTGTGTGTCGACGAGGACACCATGGCCGACATGCACGTGCAGTGGATGGACCTGCCCGGACCCACCGACGTGATGAGCTTCCCGATGGACGAACTCGTCCCGGGCGGCCGTCCCGACGCCACCGATCTCGGTCCGGCGATCCTCGGCGACATCGTGCTGTGCCCCGAGTTCGCCCAGAAGCAGGCCCGCGAGGCGCGTCGCTCCTTCGAGCACGAGCTCGCGATGCTGACCATCCACGGTGTCCTCCACCTTCTCGGCTACGACCACGCCGAACCCGAGGAAGAGCGCGAGATGTTCGGGCTGCAGAACGAGATCCTCGACGCCTTCTACGCCGAACGGCACCGGCGCGCGCAGGAACAACGCCAGACCGACCGTGACTCGCGGTTGCTGTCGAACATCGGATTCACCGGGACCGAACAAGGGACCGGAGACGCGGGGACGACCGGACGGTCCGAGGAAGACTGAAAGTGTCCCACGACTATTGGTTCATAGTGGCCGCAGTCGTCCTGATCGCGCTCGGCGGACTGTTCGCCGCGGTCGACACCGCGGTGTCCACGGTCTCCAACGCGCGTGTCGACGACATGGTCCGCGAGGGCCGCGCCGGCGCCCGACGCCTCGCCATCATCCTTGACGCCCGCGCCACCTATGTGGGCCTGGTGGTCCTGCTTCGTGTGGTCTGCGAGACCGCGGCCGCCGCGCTCATCGCTCTGTCCGCGACCGAATGGCTCGGTGTCGGCTGGGGACTCGTCGTCGCCATCACCGCGATGACGGTCATCTCCTACGTCGCCATGGGCGTCGGGCCGCGCACCCTCGGCCGCCAGCACGCGTACACCATCGCGCTGTCGATGTCGTATCTGTTGTCGGCGCTGGGCATCCTGCTCAAGCCGGTGACCCGGCTCCTCATTCTCATCGGTAACGCGCTGACCCCGGGTCGCGGTTACCGAAACGGCCCGTTCGCCACCGAGATCGAGCTGCGCGAGGTCGTCGACCTCGCCGAGGCGCGGGGTGTGGTGGCCGCCGACGAACGCCGGATGATCCACTCGGTCTTCGATCTCGGCGACACCAGCGCCCGCGAGGTCATGGTGCCGCGGCCGGAGATGGTCTGGATCGAGGCCGACAAGAACGTTCTGCAGGCCACCAATCTCGCGACACGGTCGGGACATTCGCGTATCCCGGTCATCGGCGAGAACACCGACGACGTGCTCGGCATCGTCTACCTCAAGGACATGGTGCAGCGGACGGTCGCCAAACGCCTCGACCCGACCACGCTGCGCGTCTCCGACATCATGCGCGAGGCCGAGTTCATCCCGGACTCCAAGCCGCTCGACAAGGTCCTCGCCGATATGCAGCTCACGCGCAACCACATGGCGATCCTCGTCGACGAATACGGCGGCATCGCCGGGCTGGTGACGATCGAGGACGTCCTCGAGGAGATCGTCGGCGAGATCACCGACGAATACGACACCGACGAACTCGCGCCCGTCGAGGACCTCGGCGACGGCTCGTACCGGGTGTCGGCACGGCTTCCCGTCGAGGATCTCGGCGAGCTGTTCGACGTCGAGATCGAGGAGGAAGAGGTCGAGACGGTCGGTGGCCTCGTCGCCCTGGAACTCGGTCGCGTCCCGCTGCCCGGGGCCAGGGTCAAGTCCCACGGCCTGCAGCTCGTGGCCGAGGGCGGTCCCAACCGCAAGGGACGTCAACGCATCATCACGGTCCTCGTCACGCGCGTTCCCGGAACCGACGACGACGGCCGGGACTCGCACCGGCACGAATCGGCGAGCGGTCGAGGGCATTCCGGCCGGCAGGGTCGTCATGACCGCACCGCGGCCCGCGAACACGAGGACGAGGGCCATCGCAACAACCACGAGCAACCGACAGCAAGGATGAATCAGTGACCGAGACCCTCGCCGACGAGGATCAGAAGCTCGTGGTGCTCGCACGCGGAGCACTCGCACGCGCCGAGGCGCGTTCCGGAGCGGCCGTTCGTGACGGCGACGGCCGCACCTACGCGGGCGCCGAGGTCCGCACCAAGACCCTGACGCTCAGTGGCCTGCAGGTCGCCGTCGCCTCGGCGATCTCGAGTGGCGCCACCGCCTTCGAGGCCGCGGTGCTGGTCAACGGGGACGCCGACGATCCCGGTCTCGCGACCCTCCACGAACTGAGCCCACAGGCCTACGCCTACGTCACCGACGCCGCCGGCCGGCCGCAGCAACGACTCGGCGGCGCCGATGTCTGAGTCCGCCCCCGAATTCCGTTCCGGCTTCGTGTGTTTCGTCGGCCGCCCCAACACGGGCAAGTCGACGCTCACCAACGCGCTGGTGGGGGAGAAGATCGCGATCACCTCCAACCGGCCGCAGACCACGCGCCACACCATCCGCGGCATCGTCAACCGACCCGACGCGCAGCTGATCCTCGTCGACACCCCGGGACTGCACCGGCCGCGCACGCTGCTCGGCAAGCGGCTCAACGAACTGGTGCGCGACACCTACTCCGAGGTCGACGTGATCGGCGTCTGCATCCCGGCCGACGAGGCGATCGGCCCCGGCGACCGCTGGATCATCTCGCAGGTCCGCGAGATGGCGCCACGCACCACGCTTCTCGGTGTCGTCACCAAGATCGACCGGGTCGGCCCCGAACAGGTGGCCAAACAGCTCATGGCGCTGTCCGCACTCCTCGGCCCCGACGCCGAGGTTGTCCCCGTGTCGGCGAAGTCGGGCAAGCAGCTCGACGTCCTGAGCGACGTGCTCGTCAGCCTCATGGAAGAGGGCCCGGCGTTCTATCCCGACGGTGAGCTCACCGACGAACCCGAACAGGTCCTCATGGCCGAGTTCATCCGCGAGGCCGCCCTCGAAGGCGTCCACGACGAACTTCCGCATTCACTCGCCGTGGTGATCGAGGAGGTCATCGACCGCGAGGACCGGCGCCCGGACCAGCCGCCGATGGTCGACGTCCACGCGGTGCTCTTCGTCGAGCGGGACAGCCAGAAGGGCATCATCATCGGGCGCAAGGGAGCACGCCTGAAAGAGGTCGGTACAGTTGCGCGCGCACAGATCGAGCGGTTGCTGGGGACGAAGGTCTACCTGGATCTGCACGTGAAGGTCGCCAAGGACTGGCAGCGCGACCCCAAGCAGCTCCGCCGGCTGGGCTTCTAGACGAGAAGATTGACGGCACCGTCCTCGCGGACACGGGCCGCGGGGGAGGTACGTCGATGGGAACGCACGAGTCGCAGGAGGCCTCCGAGACAGGTCACGGAGCGCACGAGGCGCCGGAGATCGAGGAACCGACCGGGCGGACCATCGCCGGGGTGCTCGGATCGCCCCGGTTCTGGCTCGCTCCGCTGATCCTCGTCGCGGTGCTGTTCTCGCTCATGGCCGCGCTGTACATGTCGGCCGTCGTCGACCCGCAGCGCCACCTCCACGACTTCCCGATCGCCCTCGTCAACGAGGACTCCGGCGGCGAGGTGACCGGCGCCGACGGCAAGGCCACCAAGCAGAACATCGGCGACCAGGTCGCCGACGGCATCATCTCCTCGGCCGCCGACAACGGCATCGTCGTCCGGCGCACCGATCGGTCGACCGCCCTCGGCGAACTGAACAGCGGCAAGGTGTACGGCGTCGTCATCATCGGCTCGAACTTCACCAATCGCGCAGTCGCGCTGGGACGTTCGACGGTGCTCCCGGCGCAGCCGACGCGCCCCGCCATCGACATCTTCATCAACCGCGGGTCCGGCGCCTTCGCGTCGTCGATAACCTCGACCTTCGCCGAGCAGGTGACCACGCGGGTCAACGCCGAGGTCGGTCAGCAGCTGACCGCGCAGGTGCGCGATCAGCTCGACCGCAACGACGTCACGTTCACCGGTGCCGCCCAGCTCGCGCTCGCCAGTCCGGTGGCGGTCTCGGTGACGGAGCCGACGCCGCTGCCACAGGGCGCCGGAAACGGATTGTCAGCGTTCTACCTCACACTGCTGCTGGTGCTGGCCGGCTTCACCGGCGCGATGATGGTGAGCATCGTCGTCGACGGCATGCTGGGCCAGACGCCCATCGAGTACGGCCCGTTCTACCAACTCCGCGAACGCCTCGCGATCAGCCGCTGGGCGACGCTCGCCGCCAAGTGGACCATCATGTTCCTCGTCTCGGTGGTGCTCTCGACCCTGTTCATCGCGGTCGGCTCCTGGGTGGGTACGTCCCTGCCGAACGCCTTCGTGCTGTGGCTGATCTCGATCCTCGCGATCTTCGCGGTCGGGGTGAGCGCGAGCGCGATGATGGCCGTCTTCGGCAACGCCGGCCTGCTGTTCAACCTCGTGTTCTTCGTCGTGTTCGGCCTGCCGTCGTCGGGCGGCACCCTGCCGCTCGAGGCGAGTCCGCGGTTCTTCGAGTGGATCGCCGCGATCGAGCCGATGCACGTCATCTACCTCGGCGTGCGCTCGGTCCTGTACTTCGACGCCGACCTGTCCGCCGGGCTCGCGCGGTCGGTCATCCAGTGCTTCATCGGCCTTCTCCTCGGCGTGCTGCTGGGCATGCTCGGCACCAAGTACTACGACCGCAAGGGCTGGCACCGCTACCCGGGTGGCATGACGCTTCCGCCGAAGCTGGACAAGATCGTCAACGCGGGCTGAGCGGGTTTCGCGCTCCGCCCCCTTTCCGCGGAAACCTGGCACGGTGGATGCATGGGTACGTCGGTGGAGATGTCGATCGCGGAGATGTCGGCCGCTCTGCACGACCTGCGGGACGAGCTCGACCGTGCGGAGGAGCTCGCGGGGCCGCTGATCTCCGCGGTGGCCGAACAGCATCGGGAGAGTGCGCGCAACCTCGTGCACTACGTCACGGTGCGCCGCCGCGATCTGCGTCCGCTGCAGTCGTCGATGGCCGCCCACGGGTTGTCGAGTCTCGGCCGGATGGAATCGATCGTCTACTCCTGGATCGAGACGGTCATCGAGACCGTCGACGCCCTCGCCGAAGGCCGACGCAGACACCCGATCTGGGGCGACCTGTCCGGCGGCGTGCGCATTCTCGGCGCCAACCGAGACCAGTTGTTGGGCAGCGTGCACCCGGGTGGGGCCGACGACCTGACCGCCGACCGGCCGGGTGACGAGCACGGTGAACGAGCAAGTCGGGTGATGGTCACGATGCCCACCCAGGCCGCCGACGACCCGGATCTGGTGCGACGCATGGGCGAGGCCGGGATGGACGTGGCACGGGTGAACTGCGCCCACGACGGACCCGCCGAATGGGCGCGGATGATCGAGTCGGTGCGCGGACTTCCCGGGCGTGTGCGCGTCGCGATGGATCTGGCCGGACCCAAACTCCGCACCGGACCGCTCGAACCGGGACCGAAGGTCGTGAAGGTGAAACCCGTGCGAGCCGACGACGGGACCGTCGAACGCCGATCACGGGTGCGGATGACCACGACCCCGCCCGATCCCGATCAGGCCCTGCCCGACGGCATCGATGCGATCATCCCGGTCGACGACCTCGGCGCGGTGTCCGAGGGCGACCGACTCCGGCTTCGCGACGCACGCGGTCGCCGTCGCCGCCTGGACGTCGTCGAGGTGTCCGAAGCCGGGATCGACGCCGAATGCGACCGCACCGTCTACTACCGGACCGGGTCGTCGATCACGGCGAAACACGTCCGCGGTAAGGCTCTCGTGGTCGGGGACCTGCCGGAGAAGCGCCAGCATCTGCTGATCCGTACCGGCGACGAGATCCGACTCCAGCGTGACCTCGCGCCCACATCCGCGACCAGGGTCGGACCCCATCGCATCGGATGCGAACTCGGGGACGCCTTCGACGACGTCGAACCGGGGCACCGGGTGTTGTTCGACGACGGCAAGATCGCCGGACGCGTGCGCGAGAGACTCGACGACGAGATCGTCGTCGACGTCGAACGCGCGGGCCCGAAGGGTTCCAAGCTGCGAGCCGAGAAAGGCGTCAACCTCCCGGACACGACGCTGCACATCCCGGCGCTGACGCCCGACGATCGTGCGGCGCTCGAGTTCGTGGCGACTCACGCGGACATCGTCAACTACTCGTTCGTCCGGTCGCCGGGCGACGTCGCCGACCTCATCTCCGAACTCGAACGCCTCGACGCGCGCAACGTCGGGATCGTGCTCAAGGTCGAGACCCGCGCCGCCTTCGAATCGCTGCCGCAGATGCTGCTCGAGGCGATGCGATGGGATGCGGTCGGGGTGATGATCGCGCGGGGCGATCTCGCCGTGGAGGTCGGGTTCGGCCGGCTGGCCGAGGTGCAGGAGGAGATCCTGTGGCTCTGCGAGGCCGCGCACATTCCGGTCATCTGGGCCACTCAGGTTCTCGACGGCCTGGCGAAGAAGGGCGTTCCGTCGCGTGCCGAGGTCACCGACGCCGCGATGAGCCGCCGTGCCGAGGGGGTCATGCTGAACAAGGGCCCGTACATCGTCGAGGCCATCGAGGCGCTCACCTCGATCCTCGACCGGATGGGCGGCCACGTCGAGAAGAAGCGGTCGCTGCTGCGTCCCCTAACCTCGTTCGACATCGGCCCGCACTGACCCACTGCGCCTCGAGTGGCCCCGGGCTGGCGAAGGGGCGTGTCGAAAGGGCATGTCGGGGGCGGCGGTGTCGGTGGACGGTGGGACAATCGGCGGGTGAGGTTCTACCGGGATGAGGCCGTCGTGCTCCGCCAGCACAAGCTGGGCGAAGCCGACCGCATCATCACCCTGCTGACCGCGGAGCACGGGCTCGTGCGCGCGGTCGCCAAGGGGGTGCGCCGGACACGGTCGAAGTTCGGCGCCCGTCTCGAACCCTTCGCCCACATCGACGTGCACCTGTACCCGGGACGCAGCCTCGACGTCGTCACCCAGGTGCACAGCCTGCACGCTCTCACCGACGCGATCGTCGCCGACTACGGGCGCTACACGACGGCCTGCGCGGTCCTGGAGACCGCCGAGCGGCTGGCGGGTGAGGAACGCGCACCCACCCGCCAGCTGCACCGACTCACGGTGGGTGCGCTGCAGGCGCTGGCCGAGGACCGTCGGCCGCGGGAATTGATCCTCGACGCCTATCTGCTGCGCGCCATGTACAGCGCGGGCTGGATGCCCGCGCTGGAGGAATGCGCGCGCTGCGCCAACCCCGGTCCGCACCGGGCCTTCCACGTCGCCGCCGGCGGGGCGGTGTGCCTGCACTGCCGGCCACCCGGCTCGGCCACCCCGTCGCCCGGCGTGCTCGACCTCATGGACGCGCTGTTCCGGGGCCAGTGGGAACACGTGGAGGAGTCGTCGAACTCGCTGCGCCGCCAGGCCAGCGGCCTCACCGCCGCACATCTGCAATGGCATCTCGAACGTCAGCTCCGAACCCTGCCGCTCATCGAACGCACCGCGCCTCATAGGCTGATGGAAACGGGTGTCGAGCCAGTTGTGGATGACGGGGTGAGGAGAGTCGACGATGGCGTTGCGGCCGGGTAGTTCGTCGAAGGGGCGCAAGCCGACGAGCTCACGGACAGAGGTTCGTCCCCCGGATCCTCATCCCAGCGGAGCGCGACCCCCGGCCATTCCCGCCCAGTTCGTGCCCAAGCATGTGGCTCTGGTGATGGACGGCAACGGCCGCTGGGCCACCGATCGCGGACTGCCGCGCACCGAAGGGCACAAGCGGGGCGAGGCCGTCCTGATGGACACCGTCTGCGGCTGCATCGAATTGGGCGTCGGCTGGCTGTCGGCGTACGCCTTCTCGACCGAGAACTGGTCGCGCAGCCCCGAAGAGGTCCGCTTCCTGATGGGCTTCAACCGCGACGTCATCCGCCGACGCCGCGACGAGATGCACGAGATGGGTGTTCGTGTCCGCTGGGCGGGCCGCCGACCCCGCTTGTGGCGCAGCGTCATCCGTGAACTCGAGATCGCCGAGGAACTGACCAAGGACAACACCGTGATGACGCTGACGATGTGCGTCAACTACGGTGGCCGCGCCGAGATCGCCGACGCCGCCCGTGAGATCGCCCGTCGCGCCGCGCGTGGCGAGATCGATCCCGAGCGCATCACCGAGTCGACCTTCGCGCGCTACCTCGACGAGCCCGACATGCCCGACGTCGACCTCTTCCTGCGGCCGTCGGGGGAGCAGCGCATCTCGAACTTCCTGCTGTGGCAGTCGGCCTACGCTGAGATGGTCTACCAGGAGAAGCTGTTCCCCGACTTCGACCGCCGCGACCTGTGGGATGCCTGCCTGGAGTACGCCTCCCGCGACCGTCGCTTCGGTGGGGTGAAGCCGTCGTGACCGATGCCGCCGCATTGCTCGAACGTGCCGCCGTCATCGTGGCCGAGCTCGGACCCACCGACCGCCCCGACGCGGAATCCGTTGTGGTGCAGGTCGGTCCGACGCGCGCGTCGATCCGGGTGCTCACCCTTTCGGACGGCCTCGACGTTCTCGCCGTGACCCAGATGGTCGCCATGGACCTGCCCAACACCCCGACCCTGCGTGACGACGTCGAAGCCTTCGGCGCCCAGATGAGCTTCGGCAGCCTCCGCCGCTCGGATCCGGCCGGTGTCACCACGGATGTGTTGCAGTACTACACATTTCCCGCCGGACGACTCGACGACCTGCCGCTGCTGACGGTCCTGCACATCGTGCTCGCCGCCGGGGTCGACGCCGCCGAACGCCTGGTCGCGAAGTAGCTTTCCGGGCGCACGTCCCGAATCCGCCCCTGAGAAAGACCCTCCACAGGGCGCTCGTTGACATATCGTCGTCGGTTGCGCTGTAGAGGGCGGATTTCGGGGGCGGTTTTCGTCGCGTGGCGTCGCGACGTCAGTTGTGCTGGCAGCCCTGGCAATCCGCGCACAGGCCGAACACCTCGACCGTGTGGTTGATGTCGGTGAAGCCGTGTTCGGCAGCGATGGTCGCGGCCCACTTCTCGACCGGGTCGGCCTGCACCTCGACGGTGGTTCCGCAGTTGCGGCACACCAGGTGATGGTGGTGTCCCGACGAGCAGTGGCGGTACCGGGTCTCACCGGACCCGTCCCACAGGACGTCGATCTGGCCGGCCTGGCTCAGGGCCTGCAGGTTGCGGTACACGGTGGTCAGGCCGATGGACTCGCCTCGGCCCTTGAGGATCTCGTGGAGTTCCTGGGCCGAGCAGAAGTCGTCGGTGCCGGCCAGGGCATCGGCAATGGCCGCGCGCTGGCGCGTCGAACGGACTCCGGTGACCGGCTGCGGACCGGACGCCTCGACGCCGGTCATCCGGACGCCACCGACGGGCCGCGGTTGGTCTCGTTGGCATGGACCAGGGCGTCGACGACGATGTGGGCGACGTGGTCGTCGAGCAGTTCGTAGGTGATCTCGCGGCCGTTGCGGTGGCCGCGGACGACGCCGGCGTCCTTGAGGACGCGGAGATGCTGACTGACCAGGGGTTGGCTCAGGCCGAGGTGTCCGACGAGTTCGTGCACGCACTGCCCGCGTTCACGCAGCGAGAGCACGATCGCGACGCGGGTGGGGGAGGCGAGGGCGCGCAACAGGTCGGCCGCGGCCTCCCGTGCGGCGGCGTCGGAGTCGTCGGCCGGTCCGGATGCGCCGAACCGACCGGACCCCTCGATGGGTTCAGCCGACATGTCACTCCTCCCGGACCGCTCACAACACTGCCGCCATTCTAACGGAAATGGTTTTCAATCAGCGACGGCGGAGTCAGCCCTCCTCCCGCTGCCGCCGATCGATCGCCGGAACGCCGTCGGGACCGTTCGTCGCCAGCGCGTAGGTGGCCACCGCGTGGGCGACCGCGGCGGCGTTGACGCCCAGCAGTTCGGTGTCGACGTTGTCGATGGTGTCGCGCGGGCTGTGATAGTTCGGGTCGAAGGCTTCGCCGGCCTTGCCGCCCCACATCTCGGCCTCTTTCTCGGTCTTCCGCCGTTCGGCACCGGTCGCCACGCCGCCGGCGGGGATGCCGACCGCGATGAACGGGCCGTAGTCGGATCGGCCGTCGAAATCGACCGGACCCAGCGGGATTCCGCGGTCGGCGTAGAACTTCGCGAAGACGCGTTCGATGCCGTCGGAACCGGCGGGACCCGCCGGAGCGCCCTTGCGTTCGGAGTCGTCTCCGTCGTAGGTGAAGTACCCGCCGTTGGGTGAGGCGAGCATGTCGAAGTTCAGGTACAGCGCGAGGGCACGACGCCCGGCGGCATCGAGGCCGCCGACGTACTCGGTGGACCCGAGGAGGCCGTCCTCCTCGCCGCCCCAGAACGCGAAGCGCACCCGCTGGGGCACGCGGGGTGACGACCCGAGGCGCAACGCCGTCTCGAGGACCGCCGAACTGCCGCTCGCGTTGTCGTTCATGCCGGGGCCTTCGGTGACGCTGTCGAGGTGGGCGCCGGCCATCACGACGTCGTCGGGCGTCCCGGTGCGGGTCTCGGCGATGACGTTGCGGGTCGTGACCGGGGTGGTCTCCGCGTCGACGGACAGGCGCAGTTGCTCGGCCTCGCGCACCTGGGCGGCGTCGTCGCGGGCCACGCCGAGAACGGGTATGTCCGGCACGTCGTCGGTGTCGAGGGTCAACCCGAACGGCGGTCCGTCCTCGTTGTTCACGATGACGACCCCGACCGCACCCGCCGACTCTGCGTGGCGCGCCTTGTCGGTGAAGGTGCAGGTGCCGCGGGTGATCACTGCGAAGGACCCGCGCACCTCGGCCGGGAAGTCGGCGGGTGCGCATCCCGTCGCTGCCACTGTCACCGGCTTCGCGGTGACCGGCTCACGGGTTCCGACCGAGTACTCGAGCACGTGGCCTTTCACGTCGCGGCCGTCGGCGGAGAATTTCACCGGCCCGAGGTCGAAGCGCTTGTAGCCGAACTCCGGCGTGGTGACCTCGAACCCGGCCTCACGCAGCTGTCCCGCGACATAGTCGACCGAGGCGTCGTAACCGGGGGTCCCCGACGCGCGTGTCCCGTCGTGGTTGTCCGCGATCTGCTGAAAGGCCCGAACGTGCCCCATGACGCGGTCGAGGGTGACCGCGTCGGCCAGCCCGGCCGAGGTGACCTCGCCGACCGGCGGTTCGACGGCCGGCGTCGACACCGGCGCCGAGGTGGCGCTGCGCACCGGGCTCTCGGTGCGGTCGGCGGAACAGCCGGCGAGAAGGGTCACCGTCGCCGCGGTGGCGGCGACGACGGGCAGCAAGCGTGCTCGAGAAATCACCCTGCCACTGTGACAGTTCCGACGGGACGGCATCGTGGGTGGCGGTGGACGGCCGGCCGAACCGACTGGTTTCGTCGAACGGATGCCCCGCTCGGTAGTCTGTAGGGGTTGCCGTGCGCTCGCCCGACCCCACCCGGTCGCCCGCGCACGAGCAGGACAGTACGAAGCCGAACACCTTCAACCCGTGGAGAGCAGTTAACCGTGGCCGCCCAGTCCAAAGTGGAATCCGTCGTCAACCTCGCCAAGCGCCGGGGTCTGGTCTACCAGTGCGGTGAGATCTACGGCGGCACCAAATCTGCCTGGGACTACGGCCCGCTCGGCGTCGAGCTCAAGGACAACATCAAGCGGCAGTGGTGGCGGAACATGGTCATCAGCCGCGAGGACGTCGTCGGTCTCGACTCGTCGGTCATCCTGCCGCGCCAGGTCTGGGAGGCCTCGGGCCACGTCGAGGTGTTCTCCGACCCGCTCGTCGAGTCGCTGCACACCCACAAGCGCTACCGCGCCGATCACCTGATCGAGGCCTATGAGGCCAAGCACGGCCACCCGCCGGAGAACGGCCTCGCCGACATCAACGACCCGGAGACCGGCCAGCCCGGCAACTGGACCGAGCCCAAGGCCTTCAGCGGTCTGATGAAGACCTTCCTCGGCCCCGTCGACGACGAAGAGGGCCTGCACTACCTCCGCCCGGAGACCGCCCAGGGCATCTTCGTGAACTTCAAGAACGTGATGACCACCGCGCGCAAGAAGCCGCCGTTCGGCATCGCGCAGATCGGCAAGAGCTTCCGCAACGAGATCACGCCGGGCAACTTCATCTTCCGCACCCGCGAGTTCGAACAGATGGAGATGGAGTTCTTCGTCAAGCCGGGCGAGGACGAACAGTGGCACCAGTACTGGATCGACCAGCGCTTCGACTGGTACGTCAACCTGGGCATCGATCCGGAGAACCTGCGACTCTACGACCACCCCAAGGAGAAGCTGTCGCACTACTCCAAGCGGACCGTCGACGTCGAGTACAAGTTCGGTTTCGCCGGCAACCCCTGGGGTGAGCTCGAGGGCGTGGCCAACCGCACCGACTACGACCTCTCCACCCACAGCAAGCATTCCGGCGAGGACCTGTCGTTCTTCGACCAGGCCACCGGCGAGCGCTACACCCCGTACGTCATCGAGCCGGCAGCCGGTCTGACCCGTTCGCTGATGGCGTTCCTGTGCGACGCCTACACCGAGGAAGAGGTGCCGAACGCCAAGGGCGGCACCGACACCCGTACCGTGCTGCGCCTCGATCGTCGCCTCGCGCCGATCAAGGTCGCGGTGCTGCCGCTGTCGCGCAACGAGAAGCTGTCGCCGAAGGCGCGCGACCTCGCCGCCGAGCTGCGCAAGCACTGGAACGTCGAGTTCGACGACGCGCAGGGCATCGGCAAGCGCTACCGCCGCCAGGACGAGATCGGTACGCCGTTCTGCGTGACCGTCGACTTCGACACCCTCGACGACCAGGCTGTGACCGTGCGTGAGCGCGACACCATGAGCCAGGAGCGCGTCGCCCTCGACAAGGTCGCCGAATACCTCGGCGGCAAGCTGCTCGGCGCCTGATCGGACGCCGCCACACCCGGCATCCGGGTGTGGCGGAACGGTCACGATTCCGCCTGACCTGCGGATGTCTGTCACAATTGATGGCGAGTTGTCGCGCGGAGTAGGGCATGGGGTCCGTCGTGCGCGCGACGAGAGAGTGAGTGGAGTCGTGTCTGTCAGCGGGAAAGTCGTTCATTACGACGCAAATCGGGGATTCGGGTTCTTGGCGCCGGAGTCGGGCGGTGCCGATGTGTTCCTTCACATCAACGACATCGACATCGACGAGAACTCGCTGAAGCCCGGTGCGAAGGTGACGTTCGACGTCGAGGAGACCGATCGCGGTTCCAAGGCGATCAACGTCGCCGTGACCGAGGCGGCTCCGGCCGACGATGCGGCAGGTGCGCGTGCGCATCGTCGCGACGAGCACCACGGTCGGAACGACCGCGGGGACCGGGGCGACCGGGGCCACCGTCGTGACGACCGTGACGACCGCGGCAGCCGACGTCCGCGCGGCGGCAGCGGATCGCTCGACTCCGGTGCATTCACCGAGGAGCTGACCGAACTGCTCCTCGACGCCGACGACGACCTCACCGCACGCCAGATCGTGGCCATCCGCCAGCGGGTCACCGATTTCGCGGTCGGCCGGGGCTGGGTGCTTGACTAGCACCCAATCCGGTTCCGGCGCCGCCGGCCATGTCCTCCCGGCCGTGGCCGCCTACGGCGACGAGGCCGTCGAACGTTATGTCCCCGAAGGTGCCAAGGTCGCGAGTCTCCCCGGCACCCGAACGGATCATCGCAGTGATTTCGCGCGCGACCGTGCGCGCGTGCTGCACTCGGCCGCGTTGCGTCGGCTGGCCGACAAGACCCAGGTCGTCGGCCCACGCGAAGGCGACACCCCGCGTACCCGGCTGACCCATTCACTTGAGGTGGGTCAGATCGGGCGCGGTATCGCCATTGGTCTGGGTGCCGAGCCCGACCTCGTCGAGCTAGCCGGCCTCGCCCATGACATCGGGCATCCCCCGTACGGGCACAACGGGGAACGGGCGCTCGACGAGGTCGCCGTCGACTGTGGTGGCTTCGAGGGCAACGCGCAGAACCTCCGCATCCTGACGCGGCTGGAACCGAAGCTGCTCGACGCCGACGGCGTCAGTGCGGGCCTCAACCTGACGCGCGCGTCGCTCGACGCAACGCTGAAGTACCCGTGGACTCGTCGCAGTCCGGGCGGCAAGTTCGGCGCCTATGACGACGACGCCGCGACGCTCGACTGGGTTCGTCGAGGTGCTCCCGGGACCCGGAAGTGCATCGAGGCCCAGATCATGGACTGGTCCGACGACGTCGCCTACTCCGTGCACGACCTCGAGGACGGCGTCATCGGCGGTCGCATCGACCTCCGCAGCCTCGGCGACCCGCAGGATCGTCGGGAGATGGCCGAGATCGGCGCCAAGGAGTTCCCGGGTCTCGACCCGGAGGCGCTCGTCGACGCGGCTCAGCGACTCTACGAGATGGACATCGTGCGGGCGGTCGGCGTCTTCGACGGCACGCTCGACTCCTATGTCGCCCTCAAGAGACTGACCAGTGAGCTGATCGGTCGGTTCGCGTCGGCGGCCATCACCGGCACCCGTGCGGTGGTCGGGGACCGGCCGGTGTCGCGCTACGACGCCGACCTCGAGGTGCCCCCGCTCATCGCCGCAGAGGTCCCGATGCTCAAGACCATGGCGCTGCGGTTCATCTTCTCCAACGAACGCCACAAGTCGACCCAGCAGCGGCAGCGGGAACGTATCCACCGTGTCGCCAACTGGTTCGTCGAGGCCGCTCCCGGCGGACTCGACCCGATCTTCGTGCCGTGGTGGAACGCCGCGACCGACGACGCCGGCAGGATGCGGGTCATCGTCGACCAGATCGCGTCGATGACCGAGGGTCGGCTGGAGCGCACCGACAAACAGAACTCCGGGGCGCAAGCGCACCTGGGGTGAGGACGGTTTCGGCCCGGCGTCGAAAAGCGCCCCCGAGATACGCCCTCCACAGGGGCGCCGACGACATAGTGCGATCGGCGCGGCGCTGGAGGGCGGTTTTCGGGGGCGGATTTCAGTCCGACGACCCGATGCGGCGTCGTAGTGCCCGGACGCGGGTGCGTGTTGAGTGCCCGGGCGGCCCGGCTGCGGGTGTCACTACACTGGACACGTGGCAGGCCGAATTCCCGATCGTGACATCACGGCGATCCGTGAGCAGACGAGGATCGAGGACATCGTCGGCGACTACGTCGCACTGCGCCGCGCCGGTGCCGACAGCCTCAAGGGACTGTGCCCGTTCCACGACGAGAAGTCACCGTCATTCCACGTCCGCCCCAATCACGGCCACTTCCACTGCTTCGGCTGCGGTGAGGGAGGCGACGTCTACAGCTTCCTGCAGAAGCAGGAGCACATCAGCTTCGTCGAGGCGGTAGAGCAGCTCGCCGATCGCCTCGGCTACCAGATCAACTACGAGGGTGGCGGGACCGCGATCAAGCGGGACCGTGGCACGCGCGCCCGGCTGGTCGCCGCCAACGCCGCCGCCGCGAAGTTCTACCAGGAGAAGCTGCAGACCCCGGAGGCGCAGGCCGCGCGGGACTACCTGTCAGAGCGCGACTTCGACGCCGCGGCCGCGATCCAGTTCGGCTGCGGATACGCGCCCGCCGGGTGGGACACGATGACCAAGGCCTTGCTGTCGCAGGGATTCGAGTTCAGTGAGCTCGAGGCGGCCGGGTTGTCGAAGCAGGGCCGCAAGGGTCCCATCGACCGATTCCATCGCCGGCTGCTCTGGCCCATCCGCAATCTCGGCGGCGACATCATCGGCTTCGGTGCCCGCAAGCTCTACGACGACGACAACCTCGGCAAGTACATGAACACGCCGGAGACCATGCTGTACAAGAAGTCTCAGGTGTTGTTCGGTCTCGACCACGCGAAGAAGAGCATCGCCAAGGGGCATCAGGTGGTCGTGGTCGAGGGTTACACCGACGTCATGGCCATGCATCTCGCCGGCGTCACCACTGCCGTCGCCTCGTGTGGCACCGCCTTCGGTGAGGACCACCTCGCGCTGATCCGTCGTCTGATGATGGACGACTCGTACTTCCGCGGCGAGGTCATCTACACCTTCGACGGAGACGACGCCGGAAAGGCCGCCGCGCTCAAGGCTTTCGAGGGTGAGCAGTCCATCTCGGGCCAGACCTTCGTGGCGATCGCCCCCGAGGGCATGGACCCGTGCGAGCTCCGGCAGGCCCGGGGTGACGCCGCGGTCCGCGACCTCATCGCGCGCCGGGTTCCGATGTTCGAGTTCGCGATCAAGACGCTGCTGACCGAACACGACCTGGACACCGCCGAGGGGCGCGTGCACGCCCTGCGCGACACGGTCCCGGTGGTCGCTCGCATCAAGGACATCGCGCTGCGCGACGAGTACGCCCGACAGCTCGCAGGCTGGGTCGGCTGGGAGGAAGTGAGCCAGGTCCTCGGTCGGGTGCGCGAAGAGGGCGCGAGGATCCGGAAGGCGAAGGGCGGCGGGGATTCCGGGCGCGGTGGTCGGCGCGGTGCTCCCGCACGCAACCGGCCGGAGGCGGAGGCCGCACCGACGTCGGCACGCCCCCAGCCCAACGACCCGCGGCTGTGGCCCCAGCGCGAAGCACTCAAGGCTGCGCTGCAGTACCCGGCGATCGCCGGCACCGTCTTCGACTCGCTGCCCGTCGAATGCTTCGACGAACCGGCTTATGCCATTGTGCGCCAGGCGATGATCAGCATCGGTGGCACGTCGTCGGGCCTGGGTGGGGCCGCCTGGGTCGACTCCGTGCGCAACGCCGTCGACGACCCGGTCATCGATCCGCTGGTCACCGAACTCGCCGTCGAGTCGATGCCCGTCGACGAGGACAACATCGCCCGCTACATCACCAGCGTCCTCGCCCGCCTGCAGGAGGTGTGGGTCGGTTCCCAGATCGCCGACATCAAGTCGCGTCTCCGCCGGATGGCCCCGAGTGACGACCCCGACGGCTACAACGCCGTATTCGGCGATCTCGTGGCCCTGGAGGCCTACCGCCGCAGCCTCCTCGAGCAGGCTCTCGACCCGACGGTCGACGTCGGCTGAGCCACTCGTCGCGATGAGTTCTCGTCGTTCGCCCGGTCTGTACATCGACCGCATCTGAACGGAGAACACGACATGGCGACGACGATCTACTCGGCAGCGGCATCGCTCGACGGCTTCATCGCCGGTCCCGGCGGCGACATGTCCTGGCTGACCCGGTTCTTCGGCGAGGACGCCGCCGAGAGCGGCGACAGCACGGCCGCTCTGCGTCTGCGGGAGGGCACCGGCTCCCTGCTGGTAGGCAATCGGAGTTTCCGCGGCGACGACCCGAACAAGGGGACGGACCGCGAGGGCGCTTTCGAGGGTGAATTTTCGGGACCCACAGTGGTTCTGACGCACAACCCACCCGTGGAACCGGAGGCGGGCGTCACGTTCGTCTCCGACCTGCACCGCGCCGTCGAGGAGGCCAAGCGCCTGGCGGGCGATGGGTACGTCACGGTTATCGGCGCCGACGTCGCGCGTCAGATGATCGACGCCGGACTACTCGACGAGGTCCTGCTCTTCCACGTCCCGGTATTCCTGGGCGACGGGGTCCGGGTCTTCGACCGTCCCGGCGGCGGGGAGGTACGCCTGACGCGTATCCCGGGCGAGACCGAGTTCTGGTGCCGCGTCGAGAGGTGAGCGGGATCGGGTGTCGCGCGGTGTGAGAGCCTGGATTCATGACGACGGTGTCGATCGGCGATCTCACGGTGAACTACTCGGAACAGGGGAGCGGCGAAAGTTCCTCGACGCCAATTGTTCTGGTGCACGGACTGGGCGAGGACAGTCGTAGCTGGGCGCACACGCAGCGCGACCTCGCCGACCTGCACACCTACGCCTACGACCTCCGCGGCTTCGGCTCGACGACGGTCGGGGAGGCCGACGGAACCCTGGACCAGCTCGGACGAGATCTCGTCGGGTTTCTCGAGACGGTGACCGGTCCCGCGATCGTGGTCGGCTTCTCCGCCGGCGGGACTATCGTGCTGTGGGCCGCTGCCGAACGGCCTGACCTGGTGAGCCGCGCCGTCGTCCTCGGCACCTCGTCGGTGGTGGGACGGGCCGCGGCCGAGTTCTACACCCAGCGCGCCGATCAGGCCGCTGACACCGCCACCGACGAGTTTCGCGGCGCGATGCGCGACGACACCGTCGCCGGACTGGTCTCCGCTCACGATCGCGTCGACGAGGTCACGGCCAGGAGGCTCGAGGCAGTCGGGGAGGGCGCAGGCTATGCGAACGCAGCACGCGCGATGGCCGGGGTGCGCGAACAGCCCCTGACCCCACGGCTTTCCGATATCCGGCAGCACGTCGACGTCGTCGCTGCCGATCGTGACGCGCTGTGTCCGGAGAAGGCCGCGAAGATGATCGTCGACGGCCTGGCGGACGTGACCTACCGCGTGATCCCGGACGCCGGGCACCTGATGAACGTCGACAACCCGGCCGCCGTGACCGCCGCATTGCGCGAGGCGATCGTCGGCGCCTAGGCGTCGGCGAAAGATCTCGTCACCGTTTGTGGGGAGTGCGGGGCTCGAACCCGCGACCTACGGATTATGAGTCCGCGGCTCTAACCGACTGAGCTAACTCCCCATGCGGGCACCTGGCCCGCGGGAGGAGATTACCGCACGGTCTCCCGGCGGCTGCAGCCTGCTGCGGTGCGAAACCGCGCGCAGCCGATGGGCGTGGTTCGGGAGGGGTGGATCGACGCGGAGCGGCGGTCCTGCGTGGAGAGAGGGGCGCCGCCCAGTCCGATGGTGCTCGTGCCCGGCAGCATCGACGTAACGGTCGGCATCCCCAGACGCCATTCCGAGTGCGAGGCATCGCCGCGAACTGCCACGGCCGTCTCGTCGCTGACCTGCCGTTTTGTTGTAGGGCGGCGGCATGCGCTAGAGTCTGTCCTCGGTTCGAGTGAAGCGCTTTCGGCGCCGAACGAGGGCCAGAGCAATCCCCCATAGCTCAATTGGCAGAGCATTCGACTGTTAATCGAACGGTTACTGGTTCGAGTCCAGTTGGGGGAGCAGAACGAGGAGCCCGCCCCTGCGAACGCAGGCGGCGGGCTTTTTCGTTGGCGTCTCACAAACCCACCTTTTTTCGGCAGGATCACCACTTGCGCGGGGGTGGGTTTGCCGAAAAGGGGTGGGTTTGCGGACGGTCAGGCCTTCGCCGCGTTCCGTTCGTCGTACTCCGCCTGCGCCTCGCGCACCGTCGGCATGCTGTCCTGCACCAGGTCGATGAGCCCCTGCAGCCGATCTGCGACCTGCCGGCCGAGGGGAGTGAGGTGATACTCGACCTTCGGCGGGATCGCCTCGAGGACAGTTCGCACGACCATGCCGTCGCGTTCGAGGTTCTGGAGCGTCTGCGACAACATCCGCTCACTCACACCGTCGACGCGGCGTCGTAGCGCACTGAACCGGTAGTTGCTCTCGCCCAACGCGATCAGGACCAGGCTGCCCCAGCGGCCGGTGACCGTCTGCAGCGTAGACCTCGACGAGCAGTCGCGCGCGAAGACGTCCGCTTCGAGGGACTGGTCGTCGTGATCGGGCATGGCCTCAGATTAGCGAAGGTCACACCTACGCGCTAACCAACCGTATTGCACTTACGAAAAGTAAGTGGGTAGGGTCTCCGGGAACAGGCCATCAGTACGAGGAGGAGACAACGATGACGATTGCAGTGACGGGTGCGACGGGACAACTCGGTGGACTGGTGATCGACGAGCTGCTCGGGCGGGGAGTTCCGGCCACGGACATCGTGGCGATCGTGCGGGTCGAGGCGAAGGCCGCCGACCTGGCATCGAACGGTGTTCAGATCCGGGTCGCCTCCTACGAGGAACCGGAGGCGCTGCGACGAGCACTCAACGGCGTCGACAAACTGCTGCTCATCTCCGGGTCGGAGGTCGGACGGCGAGTTCCGCAGCACACCAACGTGATCGAGGCTGCGGAAGCTACCGGGGTGAAGCTCATCGCCTACACGAGCCTCCTCAACGCCGCTACGAGCGGACTCGGCTTGGCGCCCGAACACGTGGCCACCGAGAAGCGTCAGGCGGAATCGTCGATCCCGGAGGTGTTCCTGCGCAACGGCTGGTACTGGGAGAACTACCTGCAGGCCATCGGTCAGGCGGTCTCGTCCGGTGCGCTGTTCGGTGCGGCGGGCGAGGGCAAGGTCGCCGGTGCGGCGCGCGCCGACTACGCGGCGGCTGCCGCGGCGGTCCTCACCTCCGACGCCGACCAGGGCGGCAAGATCTACGAACTCGGCGGCGACGAACGACTCACCTACGCCGATCTCGCGAAGATCATCGGCGAGGTCGCCGGCAGGCCCGTCGAGTACCGCAACCTGCCGGAGGCCGACTACGCGAAGGTCCTCGCCGAGGGCGGTGTTCCGGAGCAGTTCGCCGCCGTGCTGGCGGGCTCCGACGCCAGCATCGCCCGCGGTGAGCTCGACACCACCTCCGGCGACCTGCAGGCGCTGATCGGCCGGTCGTCGACGCCGGTCGCCGAGATCGTCAGAGCCGCCATCGCCTGAGCTGCGCCGACCGATGAGTTTCGCTGCGGTGCCGAGTCTGTCCTGGTTGGATTGCCCGACGACGACAGGAGCGGAACATCATGCCGCAGCTACTCAGAGTGCAGAACTTCTCGGTCTCGCAGGACGGGATCGGTGCCGGTGAGAACCAGACCTTCGAGCGGCCGTTCGGCGACACCGTCGAACCCTGGGAGCTGATGTCCTGGGCAGGGGCCACCGCGAGCTGGCCCAACCGCACCGATCCCGGCGGCACCCGCGGCCTCGACGACTATTTCACCCGCGACTTCACCCACAACATCGGCGCGGAGATCATGGGCCGCAACAAGTTCGGGCACAAGCGCGGCCCGTGGGCCGACCATGAATGGCAGGGGTGGTGGGGCGACGAGCCGCCGTTCCACACCCCGGTCTTCGTCCTCACCCATCACCTCCGGCCGTCGTTCACGTTGGGTGAGACCACCTTCCACTTCCTCGACGCCACGCCGGCCGAGGCGGCGGAGAAGGCGAAGACCGCAGCCGACGGCAAGGACGTCCGGATCGGCGGGGGAGTCAGCACCGTCCGGGAGTTCCTCGACGCCGATCTCATCGACACGCTGCACATCGCGGTCGCACCCGTCACCTACGGAAACGGCCTGCGGCTGTGGAACTCGCCCACCGAGTTGGAGGACCGTTTCGAGCACGAAGTCGTCCCGAGTCCCAGTGGGGTCACCCACCACTTGTTCTGGCGGAAGTAGTTTTTCGCCAACCCCCGGAATGTGCGCGTCGCCCGGCGTAGTTGTAGGGGTCATGACGGAACTCGCCGACAAGGCCAAGACCCTGCTCGAACTCCACAAGCCCGGAGACCCGGTGATCCTGCCGACGGTGTGGGACGCGTGGTCGGCGAATCTGGCGGTCTCCGCCGGGTTCACCGCCCTCACCGTCGGCAGTCACCCGGTGTCGGACTCGATCGGCAAACCCGACAACGAGGGCATCACCTTCGGGGAACTCACCACCCGGATCAAACAGATCACCGCAGCGGTCGACGCCCCGATCTCCGTCGACATCGAATCCGGCTACGGCGAAGACCCCAAAACGCTGATCGACGGCCTCATCGACGCCGGTGCCGTCGGCCTCAACATCGAGGACACCGTGCACAGCGAAGGCGGGCGACTCCGCGAGGCGCAGGAGCACGCCGACTTCGTGGCTGCCCTGCGTGCCGCGTCGGACGCCACCGATGTCCACGTCGTCGTCAACGCCCGCACCGACCTGTTCCTCAAGCAGGTCGGCGACGAATCCGACCGCGTCGACCGCGCGATCGCACGGATGAAGCTCTGCGCGGAGGCCGGTGCCGACGTGCTCTATCCCGTCGGATTCCACGATGACGTGACCCAGAAGCGGCTCACCGAAGAACTCCCGCTCCCGGTCAACGCCATCGGGCACCCGACCAAGAACAACAAGGCGGCACTCGCCGCGCTCGGCGTCGGACGCGTGAGCTTCGGCCCGCTGTTCCAGATGGTGCTCGCCGAACGTGCCGCCGAGGTGCTCGCTCCCTGGAAGTAGGCATACCCCCGGTATGGCCCGTCAGTAGACGTCGCGGATCGTGACGGTCGACGCCACGTTCCGCTACATCTGCAGGCCCGGTGCCTCGTGAATCGGGCACGAATTGTCGGAGGCCGGGTCTACCGTCGGAGCATGGCACTCACCAAGAACGAAAGAGAAGCGTTTCTGGCAGAACCACACGTCGCGGCGTTGGCCGTCGAGGCCGAACCCGGGCGGGCGCCGTTGACGGTGCCGATCTGGTATCAGTACGAGCCCGGCGGCCGACCATGGCTGCTCACCGGCACCGAGTCGCGGAAGCTGAACCTCATCCGGGCCGCGGGGCGGTTCACTCTCATGGTCGACGAGGTGTCGCCGCGACTCATGTACGTCTCGGTGTCGGGCGATGCCGTGGACATGGTCGCCGGAACCCGAGACGACCTGCGCGAGATGGCATCTCGGTATCTGCCACCCCAGGCCGTCGAACCGTACATCGAGATGGCCGAGAAGGAACACGGTCCGCAGACCAAGGTGTACCTCGACCCGCAGCAGTGGGTGTCGCTGGACCTCGGCGGCCTCTGACATCCGTGCCGGTATGACGCCGGACACAGTGCCCGAGGCGGCATCGCTACATTGAACCCATGCCGAAGCCTCGTCAGACCTCCGACGCCCCCGACGCAACCTCGGTGACGCCCGACGTCGAAGACGGCGTGACCCCGCTCGACGGCGACGAATTCCTGCAGGCCAACCGCACGAACCGGGAAAAGTACCGGGCCGAGGCGGAGGCCAAGGCGGCGAAAGCGGCTCGCAAGGCGGCCCGTCGCGGGGAAGCGGACGATGCCGACGTCTCGACGAGCGACGCCACCCCCGAGGACACGACCGACTCGGACGAGACGGTCGCCGCGGAGTCCGCCGAGGATCGGACGCCGCGCAAGCTCGACCCGGCCGCGGCGTCGGGCAAGCGAAACCGCTGGACCGGGTGGGCGACGAGTCTCGGGAAGAAGACCTGGGCGGTCGTCGCGCTGGTGGCGGTCGCAGTCGTTCTCGCGGCGTCGACCGCGGCGCTGGCCGTCGCCTACATCGATGCCGACCGTCGGGCCGACACAGTAGCCGGCGGGATCGACACGACGATCCTCGACACCGCACGCAAGTACGCCGCCGAGATCACCACCTACAACTCGAGCGACTACTCCGACCTCGACCGTCGAATCCGCGAGATCTCGACTCCCGCGTTCACCCAGACCTACATCGAGTCCTCGCAGGACGCCCGAAAAGGCTCCACCGAGGCGGAGGCCGTGTCGACCGCGAAGGCCGAGAACGCCGGCATGATGTCGCTCGACGACGGGAAGGCCGTCGTCCTCGTGACACTCGACCAGACCATCAAGTCGCCGCAGACCGCGCAGGAATTCCCTGAGGGATTCCCTTACCAGACGCGCGTTAAAGTGACCCTGGTGCAACAGGACGGCCGCTGGCTGATGGACGACTTCGCGGTGCTGTAGGGGCTGATTTCGATACGGCTCCTCGCTGCGCTCGTCGCCTACTCAATCAGCCGGGGGCGACTACTTTTGCCGGCCGAGTAGGTCCGAGGCGCCAGCCGAGGACCTTATCGAGGTCAGGCGTTCCCGCCCAACAGGATTCGTACCGACAGTGCCTCGATGCGTTCAGGGGAGGGTTGCGGTCGTAGTCGGGACAGGTCGGTGACGACGTTGAGTGCGGCGTGAACGAGGAACCGTGCGTGGGTGATCGGCAGGTTCGCTCGTTCGCGGCTCATCCAGGTCGCCCATTCCTCGACGGTGATGCGTTGCTGATTGCGCAACGCATCCCGGGCCTCGGGTGTGGCGTGTCCGATCTCGGTTTCGTACACGCTGATCAGATCGGTTGAGCTGCAGGTCAATCGGACGTACCGGTGCACCATGCCGACGAGTGCCTCGTGTGGCGTCGTCGCATCGGCCAGGGCGTCGGAGATGGCGGTCGTGACGCGGTCGGTCGCCCGCCAGAACGCGGCCTCGAGGATCGCGACCTTGCTCGGGAAATGGCGGTACACGCCGGACGCCGGAAGGCCCGCGGCATGGGCGATGTCCTCGATGGTCACATCACGGAAACCGCGTGCGGCGAACAGATTGATCGCCTCGGTCAGGATGACCTCGCGCTTCGCCGCCGGTGCGAGCCCGTGCACGGCGGGAGCGGGCGGTTCCACCGAATCGGGGAGGTCGGCGTCGAGCAGGTCGATCGCGGCCTCGGAGATGAGCGCGGTGACCTCCCGCGCCGGGAGCGAGGAGCGATGGGTCGTCGGGCTGGCCGCGACGCTGGTCATCGCGGCGACGATCAGATTGGCGTCGGCATCACCGAGGTCGGGACGCAGGCGTCGAGCCGCCGCACGGATGCGCCGGTGCTGGTGCACGACGACATCGCGGACGATGTCCCGGTCGGCCGACTCGAGGTACCGGGACTCCCATCGGTACAGACCACCCGTGCGGCGGTTCTCGAACGAGGCTGCGGTGATCGCCACGAGCAGGTCGCGCAGTTCGTCGTCGCCGTCGTTGTCCACCGCATCGAGCGCCGACCGGAGCGACCGGGCCAGGACGGCGGTGGTCTCGGCGAACAGTGCGTATTTGTTGGGGAAATGCCGGTAGAGGGCGGGTGCGGAGATCCCGACCGCGTCGGCGATGTCGTCGAGGCGAACCGCGTGGTAACCGCCGTCGCTGAACGCCTTCGCCGCAGCGTCGACGATGAGCCGCCTGCGGTCGGCCGGACGGCGGCGTCGGGCGCCCGGCGCAACGCTCTGAGGCGTGTCGGGAGTCGACGTCCCCGGGCGCACGGTCATGGCGACAGACTCTAGCCGGATACGACGTTCACGAGACATTTTCGGGGCTATCGGGCGAAAAGACCAGCAAGGGGTCTCGAGTGACGAGTATAAGTTAACCAAGATTCTCGTGATCTGCGTCGCACTGTGGTAGTACTCTAGGCGATGGCACAGATCCGACGATCTGTGTCTATCTGTCCGGTCACGAGTGGGGAGTGCAGTGAGCGACGAGACCAGCCAGGCAATCGTGACCTCGGTCGACGACCGAGGAGTCGCGCGGCTGACCATTTCCCGCCCGGAGAAGATGAACGCTCTCGACACCGAGGCGAACTACGGCATCAAGGCTGCGATGGAGGAGTGGTCGAAGAGCGACGACGTCCGCGTCATCGTTCTCGACGGCGCCGGCGGGAGCTTCAGCGCCGGAGCCGACGTGGTCTCCATCAACTCGCAGTCGACCGCCGACGGGGCGTCGGGTCTCGACCCCGACCAGGCCCGGGGGATCATCTCCGCCGGTTCGGAACTCGCGCGCGCTGTGCGATCGGTCCAGGTGCCGGTCATCGCCTCCGTCGACGGACCGGCTGCGGGCATCGGTGCCTCGCTGGCCCTGGCCGCCGACCTCATCTACACGACGAAGCGGTCGTACTTCCTGCTCGCCTTCATCAACATCGGCCTGATGCCCGACGGCGGCGCGTCGATGCTGTTCACCTCCGCGGTGGGCCGTGTCCGCGCCAACGAACTCGCCCTCCTCGGCGAGAAGCTGCGCGCCCCCGAGGCTCTCGCGGCGGGACTGGTCAACGGCGTCTACGACGACCGTCCCGCGCTCGACGAAGCCGTCGACAAGGTCGCCGCGAAGCTCGCCGGCAAGAGCCGTTCCGCGTTGCGCCTGACGAAATCGGCGCTCGACGCCCACACCATGTCGGGCTTCGAAGCCGCCATCGAGCGAGAACTCGAGGGGCAGACCGAACTGTTGCAGTCGCCCGAGTTCCAGGCTGCCATCGCCGCCTTCGCCGGCAAGAAGTGAGCTCGGGCGCCGACGCCCGAACCCTCACTCCCACAGACGTATTCACCACTCACGTTCGTCACGAAGACAGACAACAAGGAGACCGATCGTATGACCGCGACCGTCGACACCGTCACCGACCTCGCCACCGAGCCGCTGCGCTCGCGCCGTAACCACTGGAACAACCAGATCAAGCGCCACGCCTTCATGAACCCCGAGGGCGCGGCCTTGAAGTTCCAGGGCGAGGTCACCACCTGGAAGGAACTCGACGAGCGGACCCGTGCCTTCGCCGCCGCCCTGACCCGTCGCGGCGTCGAGTTCGGTGACCGCATCCTGGTGGTCCTGCTGAACCGCAGCGAGTACGTCGAAGCGGTGTTGGGCGCCAACCTCATCGGCGCCATCCCGGTGCCGGTGAACATCCGCATGAGCCCCGCCGAGATCGCCTTCCTGGTCAACGACAGCGGCGCGAAGGTCGTCGTCACCGAGACCCTGCTCGCCCCGCTCGTCGACGCCGTCGCCGCGTCGACCAACGCGATCGACCACATCGTGGTCGTCGGTGGATCGGACAAGGACAACCACCTCGACTACGAGGCGCTCGTCGGCGAGGACTCCTCGGACCTGCCCGAGCTCGACGTCCCCGAAGAGACCGTCGCACTGATCATGTACACCTCGGGCACCACCGGAAAGCCCAAGGGCGCCATGCTCACCCACACCAACCTGCAGGCGCAGGCCGCCACCTGCATGCAGGCGCTGCACACCCGGTCCGACGACATCGGCTCGTGCGTCGCGCCGATGTTCCACATCGCCGGCCTCGGTGCGATGGCGCCGCTGTTCTACATGGGTGCGCTGTCGGTCATCCACCCGCTCGGTGCCTTCGATCCGAACGACATGCTCGACACCATCGAGAAGGAGGGCACCACCTCGATCTTCCTGGTGCCCGCCCAGTGGCAGGCCGTCTGCGCCGCCCAGCAGGCCAAGCCGCGGGACCTGAAGCTGCGCGTCATCAGCTGGGGTGCCGCGCCCGCGTCGGACACCGTGCTGCGTGCGATGAACGAGACCTTCCCCGACGCGCTGAACGTCGCCGTCTTCGGTCAGACCGAGATGTCGCCGATCACCTGCGTGCTCGAGGGCAAGGACGCGCTGAACAAGATCGGTTCCATCGGCAAGGTCGTGCCCGCGGTGACCGCGCGCATCATCGACCCCGAGGGCAACGACGTGAAGCAGGGCGAGGTCGGCGAGATCGTTTACCGCGGACCCAACATGATGAAGGGTTACTGGCAGAACGAGCAGGGCACCGCCGACGCGTTCGCCGGCGGCTGGTTCCACTCGGGCGACCTCGTACGCGAGGACGAGGACGGTTTCCTCTACGTCGTCGACCGTGCCAAGGACATGATCATCTCCGGCGGCGAGAACATCTACTGCGCCGAGGTCGAGAACGCGCTGTTCGGACACCCGAGCATCAGCGAGGCCGCCATCATCGGACGTGCGCACGAGAAGTGGGGCGAGGTCCCGGTCGCGGTCGTCGTCCTCGCCGAGGGGGTCGCCGACCTGACCCTGGCCGACCTCGAGCCGTACCTGAACGAGAATCTGGCCCGCTTCAAGCACCCCAAGGACCTGGTCATCGTCGACGAGCTGCCGCGCAACGCCGGCGGCAAGGTCGTCAAGCCGACCCTGCGGGCGAGCTACGGCTCCAAGGACGCCGGTCTGGCCGACTGACCCGGTCGCGGTGTCGCGGCGCCGGATTCGGAGATGCGCCGTGTGAGCCGACCGATGGAACACAGACTAGAACACGTTTCACTTTTGTGATTGAGTGACTACAGTCACAAGCGGCGGCGACGTCGCTCGATGGACTTCCCGGGGCGAGATTGTTGCCGGGTTCGAACGGAGGAGACCAGTGAAGACAAAGGGCGCGCTACTGCGCGAGCACAACAAGCCGTGGGCGATCGAGGAGATCGAGATCGGCGACCCCAAGGCGCACGAGATCAAGATCAAGATGGAAGCGGCGGGCATGTGCCACTCCGACCATCACTTGATGACCGGCGGCATCCCGATGGCCGGCTTCCCGATCCTGGGTGGCCACGAGGGCGCGGGTGTCGTGGCCGAGGTCGGCGAGGGCGTCACCGACTTCGAGGTCGGCGACCACGTTGTGCTGTCGTTCATCCCGTCGTGCGGCAAGTGTCCGTCGTGCCAGTCGGGCATGGCCAACCTGTGCGACTTCGGCGCCATGCTGCTGCAGGGCGAAGCGGTGTCGGACAACACCTTCCGCATCCACACCGCAGCCGGTGAGAACGTCTACCCGATGACCCTGCTGGGCACCTTCGCGCCCTACATGGTCGTCCACGAGGCGTCGGCGGTGAAGATCGACAAGGACATCCCGTTCGAGATCGCGGCCCTGTGCGGTTGCGGCATCCCCACCGGTTACGGCTCGTCGACCCGCAGCGGTGACGTCCGTCCCGGCGAGGACGTGGCGATCGTCGGCGTCGGTGGCGTCGGTACGGCAGCCCTCCAGGGTGCCGTCATCTCGGGTGCCCGCAACGTGTTCGCCATCGATCCGGTGGAGTGGAAGCGCGAGCAGGCGCTGAAGTTCGGTGCCACCGCGGCATTCGCGTCGATCGAAGAGGCCGCCATGGCCATCGCGGAGACCACCCACGGCGGTATGTGCCAGAAGGTGGTCGTCACCGTCGGTGAGGTCCACGGCAAGGACGTCGACTCGTGGATGGGCATCACCGCCAAGGGCGGCACCTGCGTGCTGACCGGTATGGGCAACATGCTCGAGAGTGACGTGACGCTGAACCTCGCGATGCTGACGTTGCTGCAGAAGAACCTGCAGGGCTCCATCTTCGGCGGCGCCAACCCGAAGCTCGACATCCCGCAGCTGCTGTCGATGTACAAGATCGGCAAGCTCAACATCGCCGACATGATCACCCGCCAGTACCGCCTGGACCAGATCAACGAGGGCTACCAGGACATGCTGGACGGCCGCAACATCCGTGGCGTCATCCGCTACACCGAAGAGGATTGGTGAGCCCTGTGCCCACCGGCCGGCGCGCGTGCACGGGTAACGTGACCCGATGTGTCGGTCCTTGAATCTCTGACGGAATGGCCCGTCGACAATGTGTCGGCGGCGATCATCACCCGCGACGGGGTCGCCGAGGAATTCGGCGACCCCGTTCGCGTCTACGAACTCGCCTCGGTCACCAAACTCCTGGTCGCCGAGGCGATTCTGGTGGCCGTCGAGGAGGGGGCCGTCGAACTCGACGATCCGGCCGGGCCTCCCGGGGCGACCATCCGGCATCTTCTCGCCCACGCGTCTGGACTCGCCTTCGACTCGCGGGACATCGAGGCCGGGGTGGGGGAGAAGCGCATCTATTCGAGCGCGGGTTTCGAGATCCTGGCCGAGACGGTAGAACAGGCCGCGGGCATCGGCTTCGCGGAGTACCTGGCCGACGCCGTCTGCGCGCCGCTCGGAATGGAGTCCACCGAGCTGTACGGGCCCGCCGGCCATGGGGCGCGGTCCACTGCCGCCGATCTGGCGCGTTTCGCACAGGACCTGCTCGAGCCCCGACTGCTTGCAGCGGAGACCCTCGCCGATGCGACATCGGTCCAGTTCCCGGGACTCGACGGCTTTGTGCCGGGCTACGGCAGGCACCGCCCCAACGATTGGGGACTCGGATTCGAGATCCGAGCCGAGAAGTCCCCGCACTGGACCGGTACGGCGAACTCGCCCCTGACCTTCGGCCATTTCGGTCAGGCCGGCACCTTCCTCTGGGTCGATCCGGAACTGCAGGCAGCATGCGTCGTCCTCACCGACCGTGCTTTCGGACCGTGGGCGAAACCGCTGTGGACCGAGTTCAATGACCGAGTCGTCAGTGAACTTTCGTCACAGAAATGAACCTTTCTCGCACGAGAAACTAGCGCAACACGCGCATCATGGGGCACAATGAATCCCACGAGTGTGATATCCGAAGTCGCGAGGTGTGTTGGGGAAGACGTTCCTCGTCGACAACGGAGGTGAAAAGGTGCGCAATCTGAACCAGTTTGCGGACATGACAACAGGAGTGGTCTACATCCACTCGGCGCCGGTGGCGCTGTGCCCGCATGTGGAGTGGGCTCTGTCGTCGACCCTGAATGCACGCGCGAACCTGAAATGGTCGGCACAGGACGCCGAACCGGGTATGCAGCGTGCGACTGTCGACTGGGCAGGGCCGGTCGGGACGGCGGCACGTCTGGTGACCGCTCTGCGTGAATGGTCGGCGCTGCGTTTCGAGGTCACCGAGAACCCGAGCGAGGGCGTCGACGGTGAGCGCTACAGCTACGTGCCGGGTCTGGGACTCTGGCGCGGATCGACCAGCGCCAACGGCGATGTCATCATCGGCGAGAACCAGCTGCGTTCGATGATCGAATCCCAGCCCGACAGCGCCGGTCTCGCCGGCGAACTCGAAGCCGCTCTCGGCACGGCCTGGGATGACGCCCTCGAGCAGTACCGCATGGGCGGTGCCGGGGCCGAGGTCACCTGGCTGCAGCAGCGCGTCGGTTAGTGCTCCGGTCGCTCCTCGGGGAGCGTGATGACGTTACCGAGGAGTGAGGAGCGACACGCTCGGCAGGCGCGCGACGCGGTTTGGCCGAGGCCAGAAGTGGGAATCCTCCTGACGCTGCGGAGAATACAGACTTCCCAGGGAGCGCGGTGAACAGTCCCGCGAGCTCAGGGACACACGAGAAACGCCACCGGTGAGAACCGGTGGCGTTCTTCGTCTGGACGTCCGCTGATCAGAGCGGGATGTTCTTGTGGCGGCCGCGTCGGGCGGGTGCGGCCGCAAGTGCTTCGGCGATGATGCTGCGTGTGCGGGCCGGGTCGATGATCTCGTCGACGACGCCGATCGACTGGGCGCGTCCCACACCGCCGGCGATGGCCTCGTGTTCGGCGGCCAGTCGGTCGTGGAGGGCTTCGCGCTCGTCGTCGGGAGCGGCGGCGAGGGCCTTCTTGTGCAGGATGCCGACGGCGGCCTTGGCGCCCATGACGGCGACTTCGGAACCGGGCCAGGCGAACACGGCGGTGGCGCCGAGCGCCCGCGAGTTCATGGCGATGTAGGCGCCGCCGTAGATCTTCCGGGTCACCAGGGTGACGCGGGGGACCGAGCACTCGGCGAAGGCGTGGAGGAGCTTGGCGCCGCGTCGGACGACACCGTTCCACTCCTGTCCGACGCCCGGCAGGTAACCGGGGACGTCGGTGAGGACGATGAGGGGGATGCCGAAGGCGTCGCAGAGGCGGACGAACCGGGAGGCCTTCTCAGCGCTCTCCGAGTTGAGGCAGCCGCCCATGCGCAGTGGGTTGTTGGCGATCACGCCGACACTGCGACCGGACAACCGGCCGAACCCGATGACGATGTTCGGCGCCCACTTGGCCTGCAGCTCTTCGAAACTGGAGATCTCGGTCTCGCCGTCGGCGGCAAGAGCGGTGTCGAGCAGCTTCTCGACGACCGGGTGGACGTCGTAGGCGCGGCGGGCGGATTCGGGCAGCAGGGCCTTGAGGTCGGTGTCGCCGGCGGCGGCCAGCTCACGGTTGAAGTGGCCCTGCCGGCTGAACGTCGAGACGAGGCGTCGTGCGCGCCACAGGGCGTCGGGCTCGGAGTCGGCCACGATGTGGCAGACACCGGACTTCTTGCCGTGGGTGGTGGGGCCGCCGAGCGACTCCATGTCGACGTCCTCGCCGGTGACGCTGCGGACCACATCGGGTCCGGTGACGAAGACGCGACCGGCCGGAGCCATGATCACGATGTCGGTGAGGGCGGGCCCGTAGGCCGCGCCGCCGGCGGCGAAGCCGACGACCACGGAGATCTGCGGGATGTATCCGGAGGCCCGGACCATCGCCTCGAAGACCTGACCCACGGCGTGCAACGCCTCGACACCCTCGGCGAGGCGGGCGCCACCCGAGTGCCAGATGCCGATGACCGGCGCCTGCTCGGAGATGGCGGTGTCGATGGCGTTGACGATGTGAGCACACCCGACGACACCCATGGCACCACCCATGACGGTGCCATCGGTGCAGTAGGAGACCGTGCGAACGCCGTTCACCAGGCCGACAGCGGCCTGGACACCGGACTTGTCGCGAGGATGCAGCAACGACATGGTGCCTTCGTCGAAGAAGTTCGTCAGCCGCAACAGTGGGTCGCGGGGATCGGCGGCTTCTTCGTGGCCGGCCATGGGGGCCAAGGTCGTCATCGCAGTCTCCTACCAGGGTGTCGGGGCGTGGTTCGTCTCAGGCACTACCGAGATCGGCGAAAAGCCGACGCTCAGTAGCGACCGAAGGCGAGCGCCACGTTGTGCCCACCGAAACCGAACGAGTTGTTGATCGCGTAGTCGATCTGTCCGTAACGGGGTTCACCGTGGACGACGTCGATGTCGCATTCCGGGTCCTGGTTCTCGAGGTTGAGGGTCGGCGGGATGACGCCTTCCTCGACGCTCTTGATGGTCAGGACCGACTCGAGCGCACCCACCGCACCGATCGAGTGTCCGAGAGCGGACTTCGGCGCATAGATCGCGGCGTGCTGACCGATGGCGGCGGTGATGCCCGCTGCCTCGGCGGTGTCGCCGATCGGGGTCGACGTCGCATGCGCGTTGATGTGGGTGATGTCGGACTTCTGGAGACCGGCGGTCTGCAGGGCCCGCGTCATCGCGCGAGCGTTGCCCTGACCGCTGGGGTCCGGGGCAACCAGGTGGAAGCCGTCGGAGGTGATGCCGGAACCGAGCAGGCGTGCGTGGATGTGCGCACCGCGGGCCCGAGCGTGCTCCTCGCGTTCGAGGATGAGCATCGCGGCACCTTCGCCGAAGACGAAGCCGTCGCGGTCCTTGTCGAACGGACGAGAGGCGGCAGCGGGGTCCTCGTTGCGGGTGCTCATGGCACGCATCATCGAGAACGCCGCGATCGGCACTGCGTCGATGTGTCCCTCGACGCCACCGGTGACGACCATGTCGGCGTCACCCATGACGATGTGGCGCCATGCGTGTGCGATCGCCTCGGCACCCGACGAGCACGCCGAGACCGGGGTGATGACGCCGGCGCGGGCGCCGATGTTCAGGCCGACGACGGCAGCCGGGCCGTTGGGCATGGCCATCGAGACGGCCAGCGGGGACACCTTGCGGTAGTTGCCGGTGCCTTCCATGGCCTTGACGGCGTCGATCATCGCGTCGCCGCCACCCTGGCCGGTGCCGATGACGACGGCCAGACGGTCGGGATCGACCTCGGGCTCGCCGGCCTGCGTCCAGAGACGCTTGCTCAGCACGTGGGCGATGCGCTCGACGTAGGCCATCCGACGAGATTCGACTCGCGTGACCTCTTCGGACGGATCCTTGAGCAGTCGACCGCCGATGCGCACCGGCAGGTTGTACTTGGTGATGAACTCGTCGGTCAGCTCGCGGATGCCCGACTCACCCGCCAGCAGGTTTTTCCACGTCGAGTCGAGATCCTCGCCGAGCGAGGTGGTCGCCACCATGGAGGTGACGACCACGCTCGGGAAGTTCCCACCCAGCGTCGAGTAGTCGCGGAGGGAGGGGGAGCTCATCAGTTCTGGTCTGCCTCGACCTGGGCCTTGATGGCAGCCGCAGCCTCGGGGTTCTCGCTCTCGAGCTTCTGGATGTACGAGACGGCGTCGCCGACGGTGCGCAGACCGGCGAGGTCCTCATCGGGGATCTTCACGCCGTACTTGTCCTCGGTCTGGACGGCGATCTCGACCATGGACAGCGAATCGATGTCGAGGTCGTCGACGAACGACTTCTCGAGGGTCACCTCGGACGGCTCGATGCCGGTGACTTCCTCGATGATCTCGGCGATGCCGGCAATGAGTTGTTCCTGGGTGGCAGCCACTGTGTGGTTCCCTTTCGTGTTCGGGTTGATGAATTCCGGAGCGTCTGACGGACCGGGTCGGTCCGCGCGCTTGGACAGATCGGCGTCGGGCACCGATCTTCCGGGGGTCGCGGACTAACCGCGACCGCTATCCAAGTTCTGCGATCTTCGCGATGTCGCCGGGCTCCTTGAGAGCCAGCGATGGGGTGCCCTTCAGCTCACGCTTGGCGATCCCCACGAGCGTGCCCGCCGGCGGCAGTTCCACGACGGCGGTGGCCGAGTTGTCCCGCAGGTACGCCGAGCAGAGATCCCAGCGGACCGGCCTGGTGACCTGGCCTACCAGTTTTGTCAGTGCATCGGCGCCATTCGTTACAGGCTGACCGTCCGAATTGGACAGCAGCGTGCGATTCGGGTCGGCCGGCGTGATCTTCGCGGCCGCGGCGGCGACCGAGTCCTGCGCCGGGGCCATGAAGTGGGTGTGGAAGGCGCCGGCGACCGCGAGCTTGCGGATACGGGCCTTCTCCGGCGGGTTGGCGATGAGCTCGTCGATCTTCTCGACGGCGCCCGCCGCCACGATCTGGCCGACCGCGTTGCGGTTGGCGGGGACGAGTTCGAGTTCCTCGAGGCGTGCGAGCACGGCGGCTTCGTCGCCACCGAGGACGGCGGCCATGGTGGTCGGCACGAGCGCGCAGGCCTTGGCCATCTCCGCGCCGCGGATGGCGGCGAGGGTGACGGCCTCGTCGGCCGAGATGACGCCGGTGATGGCGGCGGCGGCGAGCTCACCGACCGAGTGGCCGGCGACGACCGCGTCGGCGGGCAGTTCACCGTTCTTGCGGACCTCGTCGAAGGCGAGGAGGGCGGCGACGACGACCAGCGGCTGGGTCACCGCGGTGTCGGTGATCTCCTCTGCGGTGGCGGTGGTGCCGAGTCTTTCCAAGTCCAGTTGAGTGAGCTTGGACCACGTGGCGATCTGATCACGGTTGCCGGGCAGGTCGAGCCACGGCGTGAGCATGCCGGGTGTCTGGGAACCCTGGCCGGGAGCAAGCAACGAAAGCACGTGACCAGAGAACACCCTTTGCTCGCCCTATGTGGGTGTAGAGAAGCATGAACCTTGTCGCCGGGTTTTGTGGGGTTCCCACAAACTTGACCTCAGTGTCACCTGCTTCGTCATCAGGCTGAGATTCGTTACCGAAACGTGCTCTTAAGGCTCCTATCAGCATAAATCCCGAATCGGACATGTGGCGCGTGTGACTCATGGTGCAGGAGAGTCCGTTTTGTGCCGTAAGTGTGTCAGACGACCGACAGTCGTCGCGATCCGTAGTACATACGCATCTCGTGGATTTGTCGGATCGCGTCGTGTGATTTCCGCAATTTTCTTCAGTCTGTACCGGACAGTATTTGGATGTATGTACAGAACGCGCGCGCAGGATTCGACCGATCCGCCAGAGTCGAGGTAGGCCTCGAGCGTCGTGGTCAGCGTGGTGCCCCCTGCGGAGAGCGGACGGACCACCGATTCGACCAGTGCAGCGACCGCCGATTCGTCACCGTTGAGGGCTCGTTCGGGTAGCAGTTCGAGGCTGTGGACCGGGCGGGGTGCACTCGGCCAGCCCACCACCGCCTCGATTGCCGCCATGGCCTCGGCCGCGCTGGCATGGGCGCTCCCGAGGTTCGGCATGGTCGGTCCGATGACCACCGGGCCGTCGGCGAAGTGGGAGAGAAGAGCCGAGACGAACTTCTCCGTGGGGCGGGCGGGACCGCTGACGATGGCGACGAGCACCGAACCCTGGACCACGGAAAGAGCCGACCGGTCGAACTGACGGGCCGTGTTGTGGATGGCCAGCGGCACCGACACGTTCTGCTCGGGCGGCGGGGTTCCGACGATCACGGTCGCCGGGGCGTCGGAGTCCCAGTTCAGGGCTGCTGCACGGGAGAGGAGCTGAGGGCCGGTGTCGCCGCGGACCACGGCGTCGACGACCAGGGCCTCGAGTCGGGAGTCCCAGGCGCCGCGGGATTCCGCGGCCGATGCGTAGATCGCGGCGGCCGCGAAACCGATCTCTCGTCCGTAGCGCAGGACCGACTCGGTGAGCGCTCGGAGCTGGGCGTCGTTGCGTGCGAGCAGCGGCAGCCACTTCTCGAAGAACTCCATCGCCACGCGGACCATCTCGACGGTCTGCAACAGCGTGATGCGTCGGGCGAGGTCCTGAGGCACCACCTGGAAGGCCTGGACCGTGAACTTCACGTTGCCCTCGGGATCCTGGATCCACTCGACGAAGTTCACCACCGCCGTCTGCACGACGAGCTGAACACTCGCGCGCTGCGCGGCGTCGAGGTCGCCGAAGTAGGGCAGCTGATCCTGCATGGAGTGGACCGCCTCGGTGGCGAGGCGGCCGCTGTACTGCTTGACCCGACGCAGGAGCGTGTCCGGTAGCGCGTCGTGCACGGTGGCGGGGGCCGGTACATGGGCACCCCGCTCACCGAACACGTCAGCCGGTGGTGTTGTGGGCTGATTCACTCGCGCGTCGGACACGCTCTCAATCTAGTCCCCGGAAACCGCCGCGCCGGGATCGTGGGTCTCCCCGGGTGCGGCGGTTCGGTGTCGGACTAGGCCACGCCGGGATCGCCGGTCTGCTCCGGAGCGGCAGCGACGTCGTCGATCTTGTACTTGTCCGCGGCCTGCTTGGCCACCGACATGTCGATGTGACCGTCGCGGGCGAGTGCGACCAGCACCGCGACCGCGATCGACTCGGCGTCGACGTTGAAGAAGCGGCGTGCCGCCGGCCGGGTGTCGGAGAAACCGAATCCGTCGGTGCCCAGCGTCAGGTACGTGCCGGGCAGGTAGGCGCGGATCTGCTCCTGGACGCCGCGCATGTAGTCGCTGACGCCGACGAACGGTCCGGCCGCGTCGGCCATCAGCTCGGTCAGGTAGGCGGGCGCGGGCTCGCTACCCGGATCGCGCAGTGCCTGCCGGTCGGCCCGGATACCGTCGCGGGCCAGCTCGCTCCACGACGTCACCGAGTACACGTTGGCGCCGACGTTCCACTCCTCGGCGAGCAGCTCGGACGCACGCAGCGCGTCGGGCATCGTGATGCCGGAGACCAAGATGTTGGCCGGGTACTCCTTGTTCTCCGGTGCCTTCTGGAACAGGTATCCGCCCTTGACGATGCCCTCGTGGTCGGCGCCCTCGGGCTTCGCCGGCTGGCTGATCGGCTCGTTGTAGACGGTGATGTAGTAGAAGACGTTCTCCGGGTCCTCGCCGTACATGCGCGTCAGGCCGTCGTCGACGATGTGGCCGAGTTCGTAGGCGAACGCCGGGTCGTAGGCGACGACGGCCGGGTTGGTGGCGGCGAGCAGCGGCGAGTGGCCGTCCGCATGCTGCAGACCCTCACCGGTGAGCGTCGTACGTCCGGCGGTGGCGCCGATGACGAAGCCGCGCGCCATCTGGTCGGCGGCCGCCCAGAAGCTGTCGCCGGTGCGCTGGAAGCCGAACATCGAATAGAAGATGTACAGCGGGATCATCGGCTCGTCGTGCGTCGAATACGACGTGCCGACGGCGGCGAAACTGGCTGCCGAGCCGGCCTCGTTGATGCCCTCGTGCAGGATCTGGCCCTCGGAGCTCTCCTTGTAGGCGAGCATCAGCTCGGCGTCGACCGAGGTGTAGAGCTGTCCGTTGCGGTTGTAGATCTTCAGGGTCGGGAACCACGAGTCCATACCGAAGGTGCGGGCCTCGTCGGGGATGATCGGCACGATGCGCTTGCCGATCTCCTTGTCGCGCAACAGATCCTTGAAGACGCGGACCAGTGCCATGGTGGTCGCGACCTGCTGCTTGCCCGAACCCTTCGCGGTGGCCTTCAGCGCCGAGGAGGTGTCGGCCTTGAGCACCTTGGACTCGGTGCGCCGGCTCGGCAGGAAGCCGCCGAGGGTCTTGCGGCGGTCCAGCATGTACTGGAGCTCCGGAGAATCCTTGCCGGGGTGGTAGTACGGCGGCAGGTACGGATCCTTCTCGAGCTGCTCGTCGCTGATCGGGATGCGCGTGCTGTCGCGGAAGGCCTTGAGGTCGTCGAGCGTCAGCTTCTTCATCTGGTGGGTCGCGTTGCGGCCCTCGAAGTGCTTGCCGAGCGTGTAGCCCTTGATCGTGTGCGCCAGGATGACCGTCGGCTGGCCCTTGTGGGTCATCGCGGCGGCGTAGGCGGCGTGGATCTTGCGGTAGTCGTGGCCACCGCGCTTGAGGTTCCAGATCTCGGCGTCGGAGAGGTCTTTGACGAGTTCCTTGGTCCGCGGGTCGCGGTTGAAGAAGTGTTCGCGGACGAACGCGCCGTCGTTGGCCTTGTAGGTCTGGTAGTCGCCGTCGGGCGTCGTGTTCATCAGGTTGACCAGGGCGCCGTCACGGTCGGCGTGCAGCAGTGCATCCCACTCGCGGCCCCAGATGACCTTGATGACATTCCAGCCGGCACCGCGGAAGAACGACTCCAGCTCCTGGATGATCTTGCCGTTGCCGCGCACCGGACCGTCGAGGCGCTGCAGGTTGCAGTTGATGACGAAGGTCAGGTTGTCGAGGCCCTCGGTGGCCGCGAAGCTGGCGAAGCCGCGCGATTCCGGCTCGTCCATCTCGCCGTCGCCGAGGAACGCCCACACGTGCTGGTCGGAGGTGTCCTTGATGCCGCGGTCGTGCAGGTAGTGGTTGAAGCGCGCCTGGTAGATCGCGTTCATCGGGCCGAGGCCCATCGACACGGTCGGGAACTCCCAGAAGTCGGGCATCAGGCGCGGGTGCGGGTACGACGGCAGTCCGCCGCCCTCGCCGGCGTGGCTGTGCTCCTGACGGAACCCGTCCATGCGGGCCTCGTCGATGCGGCCCTCGAGGTAGGCGCGGGCGTAGATGCCGGGGGAGGCGTGGCCCTGGATGAAGATCTGGTCGCCGCCGCCGGAGTGGTTCTTGCCGCGGAAGAAGTGGTTGAAGCCGACCTCGTACAGCGACGCCGACGACGCGTACGTCGAGATGTGGCCGCCCACACCGACTCCCGGCCGCTGGGCGCGATGCACCATGATCGCGGCGTTCCAGCGGATCATCTGACGGAAGCGGCGCTCGACCTCCTCGTCACCGGGGAACCACGGTTCCGCCTCGGTGGGGATGGTGTTCACGTAGTCAGTGGAGGTGAGTGCGGGGATCGAGACCCGCTTCTCACCGGCGCGCTCGAGCAGCCGCAACATCAGGTAGCGGGCGCGGCCGGGGCCGGCGGCGTCGAGCAGGGCGTCGAACGAGTCGAGCCACTCGGCGGTCTCGTCGGGGTCGATGTCGGGCAGATAGGACGCGACGCCTTCGCGGATGACGCGGACGCGGTGTCCGCTTCGTCCGGCAGCACGTCCGTTGGAGCCCGGGCCGGCGTGCTCGCTGGGAATCGTGTCCTGCGTCGCCTGGTCCATCTGGTCGGTCACGGTGATGCCTACTCCCTCTGACAGGCCGGACTCGGGGGTGGTGGTCCGGCTGCATGGTGTACGACACCGCAACTCCTTTTGTTGTGCGGTGTCACCCCTCATCGTGCCCCATGTGAGGTGGCTTGGCACCGGGCGGATCCGGGTAGGCTGCCGCGACCGGAAAGGTGCTGTAGCTTCCTTGCAGCGTTACTGACGAGTAGGGGGAGGGCGATGCTGGGCACAGGGGAGGCCGGGCCCGGCCGCACAGGACACAGGGGTGTCCGGACGAGCGTGATCGTCGGCATGGCATTCGGGGGAATCATGTTGTCGGCGTGTACGTCCACGGTCGGGGGTACGGGTGTCGCGGCACCCGGTGAGGTGGCGATCTATCGGTCGGAGGTGTCGGCGTCGGCAGCCGCGCAGGTGCGGACCGAGGGCGTCGAACTCTGTCGGGAGTCGATGTCGTCGATGGTCGTGATGGTGCGCGGCTACAACACCTTCATCAAGCGGCTCAACACGACGCATTCGTATCCGGAGGTCGGGGATCTCGCCGACAAGGCGCGGGCGAGCCTGATCGCCGGTGCCGATCAGATCCGTCCGAAGATCACCGAGAGTGCGCCCGTCGACGTCGCGACGCCGGCGCGGACGTTCCTCGACTCGACGGCGCGGCTCGAGAACGCGATCCGCAAGGAGCAGCGCACCGAACTCAACCCGGTGTCCGGGCAGTGGACACGTGACAAGGCGCGTCTGCTCGAGGTGTGCGGTGAGTACACGCCGGTGCCGGCGGCGTCGTCGGCGACGCCCCGTTCCTCGGTCACCACCACCCCGGCGCCGACGAGCCCCGGGCGTTGAGCGATTTCCGGTGGTGCGGTCGGTGAAAAAGAAACGCCCGAAATCGAGTGACGTAGGTCGGCTTGCAATGTGAGGCTCTAGGCTGTTGCCTATGCTGACAAGCGAGTTGGCGTACACCGATGTACACAACGGCGACGGAAAGAACGTCCCATCACCCTCAGGAGGTCACGCGCGGTGGTAGCCGCCACAGACGGTACGGGCAGCAACGCCCAAAAACTGGGCTTCAAGGCCGGCTTGGTCGTGCAGGAAGTCGGCTGGGATGAGGACACGGACGACGAGCTCCGAGCCGCCATCGAGGACGCAATCGACGCCGAGATGGTCGATGAGGATGCCGACGACGTCGTCGACGTCGTCGTCCTCTGGTGGCGCGAAGGCGACGGAGACCTCGTCGACGCGCTGATGGACGCCATCGGACCGCTTGCCGAAGACGGATACGTGTGGGTGTTCTCGCCCAAGACCGGGCAACCGGGATACGTGGATCCGAGCGAGATCGCCGAGGCGGCCCCCACTGCGGGCCTCACCCAGACATCGGCGATCAGCCTGGGGGATTGGTCGGCAGCCCGACTCGTCCAGCCCAAGGCACGCTCGGGCAAGAAAGCATGAGCGATGCTCTGCCCACCGCGCCGCTGAGCGTCGGTGACCAGGCACCTGATTTCGAACTCCGGGATCAGAACAACCAGCTCGTGTCCCTGAGCGCGTTGCGTGCCGAGCGCAACGTGCTCGTAGTCTTCTTCCCGCTCGCCTTCACCGGCACCTGCCAGGGCGAGCTGGGCTACATCCGCGACCAGCAGCCACGTTTCGAGAACGACGACGTGACCACCGTGACGATCTCGGTGGGTCCCTCCCCGACGCACAAGGTCTGGTCGGCGGCACAGGGCTTCCTGTTCCCGCTGCTGTCGGACTTCTGGCCGCACGGCGAGGTCGCCAAAGCCTATGGTGTGTTCAACTCCGATCGCGGGTACGCGAACCGCGGCACCTTCCTCGTCAACCGCGAGGGCGTCATCGTCTACGCCGACATGGTCGGGCCGGGCGAGGTGCGGGAGAACAACGTCTGGGACAAAGCTCTCGGCGCTGCCGGCTGATCTCGATTCACAGCTCCCGGTCGCGCTGGGCGCGGGTGGGGCTATGACAGTGCCGGGCCGCCCGTAGGCGACCCGGCACGGTTGCTCGGGAGTCAGTTGCCGGTCAGTTTGTCCTTGATGTTCTCGGCGGCGTCCTTCACCTTCTCGGCGCCGTCCTTGACCGCGGCCGAGAGCTGGTCCCCTTTTCCCTCGTTCTTCAGCTGATCGTCACCGGTGACGTCGCCTGCCGCCTCCTTGGCCTTGCCGCCGAGGTCCTCGACCTTGTTGCTGACCTTGTCGTTCAATCCCATTTCTCTCTCCTTCTCTTTGTTGATCGGCTTCTTCACTTCTCGAAGTGGACGAACGCCTGCACATGCACGTCCGACGTTCCGAGAGCTGTGGTGATCGAATCCACCGCCGCCTCGACCGGAGCGTTGATCTCGTCGTAGGAGCGGTTGGGCCGGGCGGTGACCACGACCCGGATGATGCTGCGGGCACGATCGTCGATCGCCGTGGCGGACACCTTGTGCAAGAGGGGGTTACCCTCCAGCTCGGCGATGACCGCGGACGCGATCAACTTCGGTGCGATGGTGAGGCCGCCGGTCTCGTCGGAGTCCGGGAGTTCGATGTCGTCGACCGCTCGCGGGGCGATGTTGGTGGAGATCAACAGCAATCCCCACCCCAGCGCGACGACCGCCACCGCGACGAGCACCCACAGCCACCACGCTTGTTCGGTGGCACGCTCGATTGCGGTCTCGTCGACCCGGTCGATCCACTCGTGCACCGGGTCGATGTCCGTGCGCCAGGCGATCGCGCCGCCGCCGACAGCGATCATGGTCAGCGCGACGAGCGCCACCGACAGACGGTGTAGAGAAGCCGGTAGCCGGTTCATCGGACCTTCCTCCCGTCCCGAAATCGAAGGCGTACAACGACACGAGGTGGCGACTCGAGGACGGACACGACGTCTTCGAGTGTCGAGCCGATCAGGTCCCGGTCGGCGACCGAGGAGCGTCCCTGAACGAGGGCCTTCACCTTGCGACGGGTGACGATCGTGTCGGCGTCGTAGACGCCGGGTAGTTCGGTCACCGCCGCACTGCATCGGCGGGCCAGGTCGCTCGGGCGGGTCCACAAGCCGGGAGCGGTCAGGCGCAGATGCGATCGTTGCCGTGGCTTGACGGCGATCCAGACCAGTGCCAGTCCGACGACGAGAAGACCTGCCGCCGCCGGCCACATCCAGTCCTGCCAGCTCAGCTCGGCGATCCAGTCCGCTGCGGTGCGCGACCACTGCTGCCCGTCGAGCAGTTCGGCTTGCACCGCGATGTCGCGGATCGCGGTGACGCCCACTCCGATGAGTGCGAGTCCGAGGACGGCGCCGGCGATTGCCGCGCCGGGATGCCGTGCGGGAGTAAACGGGCGCGTCGCGGTCTCGGATTCGGCCCGATGCGATTCGGTCTGTGTGCTGGTCTGGGTCACGACGGCACCGCCCCTTCGCTCACGGGTTGTTCAGGTGGTGCGGGTAGGTCTATGAACCCGCTCTTGCGGCGTTGCACCTCGCCGCGAGGGACCAGCTGACACACGGTGACGTCCACCCGTACCGGCCTTGTGCCGGTGAGCCTTTCGACCTCGTCGATGACATGGTCGCGAGTACGGCGGCTCACGTCGGCGACCGCGCATGGCCATACGAGGGCGATGTCCAGGGAGATCCGCAGCGCGGTACCGGAGGACCGTAGTGTCGTGCGCGGAAGATCGGTGCCGAGGATCGAGCGACCGGCCGTCGAGCCGAGCAGCGAGCCGACGGTGCCCTGATGCCTTGTGGCACCGGGGATGTCGAGGACCGCGCGGGTGGCGATCCGCTCGATGACCCGGTCCTCGATCGTGAGGGTGCCGGCCGGGCCCGCGGGCGCCGTCAACTCAGCCACGTCCTCGGCTCCGCAGCAGCGCACCCAGGTCGATGGTGCCGTCGCGGTTGAGTCCGAGGACGAGTCCCAACGCACCGAGCGCGAGGGCGAGGAGGAACCCGGCGAGGCCGCCGGCGACCGCCGCGAGTGCGAGCAGTAGTCCGACGAACATCCCGATGATCGCGTTGTTCACTGTGCGTCACCTTCTTTCGGTGTTGGAGTGGGGCCGGTCGCGATGTCTTCGACAACGACGGCAAAGGTGCGTCCGGCGATGCGTTCGGCGGTGTCTCGCACAGTGGCGGCCACGGTCTGCAGATCGGAAGACATGTCGGCGACGATGTGCACCTCGCCGATGTCGGCGTCGAGCACGATCCCGGCGACGCGTCGCCCGGGCAGATAGGTGGCCACTTCGCCGAGCAACCCGCCGTGCAGTGCTGCCACCCCGGGGACGGCAAGGACCGCATCGGCGAGGTCGTCGACGGGGTCTCGTGGCCTCGAGTTCTCCGCGCGTGCCTCGGGGAGATCCCCGGTTGTCACTGGACCCGGGGGGCGTCGTCGGTCTGTTCGTCGTCGCCGAACGCGATGTCGTGGACGGTGACGTTGACCTCGGTCACCTCGAGACCGGTCATCTGCTCGATCGCGGAGATGACATTGCGGCGGATCGCGGCGGCCAACTGGTGGATGGCGACGCCGTACTTGGCGACGATCGAGACGTCGACCGCGGCCTGACGTTCCCCGACCTCGACCTCGATGCCCTGAGTGGTGCTCACCGAGGTGCCGGGCAGGACGTCGCGCACCTTGCCCACCACGCGCTCGGTGGTCCCACCCAGGTCGTGGACGCCGTCGATCTCACGTGCGGCGATCCCGGCGACCTTGGCGACGACGACGTCGGCGATCGAGGTGCGGCCGCGGTCGCCGGTGGTGTCGCGTCGGGCCAGGGCGCGGCCCGTCGCGGTGTCGGCGTCTGCGGACACCGTGGCCTCGCGTGCGTCGCCGTCGGTCGGGGCGTCCTTGGTGACCGTTCCGGTCGAGTTCGCAGCCATGTCGTTCTCCTTCGGTCGAGGTTCTCGTGAGCGGACCGCACCGATGCGCTATCGCAAAGGTTCTGTGCAATCCGTCTGTAGGGTGAGTCGGGTGGGACGGGGGGGGAGTTGCACGCATGAACTGGAGTGATTCGGCTCACAGAGAGTCGATCGACCTGGACGACCTGGGCGACGACGAGCTGGCCGGGGCGGCTGCGGTCGGGGACACCGAGGCATTCGCGGTGCTCGTTCGCCGAGTGACGCCGCCACTGGTCCGGTACCTGGGGCGAATGGTCGACGACCCGCAGACCGCGGAGGACCTCACGCAGGAAGCGCTGCTTCACGCGTGGAAGGGCCTGCCGAACTTCGCCTTCCGCAGTACTTTCCGGACCTGGGTCTTCACCATCGGACACCGGAAGGCGGCCGACCATCACCGGCGTCGCCGGGATACGCCGTTCGACGACGAGCGATTCGCCGATCTCGAGGCCGCGGGCCCGCTTCCGGTAGAGGAGGCCGAGCGGCAGGAGTTGATCGACGCGCTACGCGCCGAACTCGACCACCTGCCGTCCAATTCGAGAGCCGCCTGGTGGCTCAAGGAAGTGGAGGGCCTTACCCTCGAGGAGATAGCCCAGGTACTGCGCATCAGCACAGGATCGGTTCGCGGGCACCTGCAACGGAGCCGCAAATTCCTCCACACCGCCTGGCGCCGTGGGACCCTGGAAAAAGATCATCGACGCCGAGTTCGGACGAGCGGGAAGGAGAGGTTCATGCCTGACGCACACGACCTCACCGATGCCTGGCTCGTCGACGCCACCCGGCAACTCGCCGATCCGCCCGGCGACGTCGACAGGTTGATCTCGTCGATCTCCGCCGGACTCAGCCGAATTCGACGCCCCGCCCGCGCGTTGGCGTCGGATGGTCGACGCATCAAGATCACCGACGCGGTCGTCAAACAGATGATCGCGATCCGGACCCGGCGGCTGCTCGGACGCCTCGTCGTGTTCGCGGCCGTCGACGGCGCCGACGACACCGTCACCGGAATCCGCGTCGGGTTGATCGCGCGCTACGCCGACGACCTCATCGCCCTGTCCGACCGGGTGCGCGACATCGTCGAGGACGTCCTCCTCGAGACGATCGGACCCGAAAGCAGCGCCGAGGCGCGACGTAACATCGCGGTTCGCTGGCAGGACGTCTACACGCGGGAATGGCTGAGCAACTGAGCGTTTTACAGCTCGAAACCGCGCTGAGCGCGGGTTGGGGCCATGGATCGGCTGATGTGGTGCGCGCAAAGGGATTCGAACCCCTGACCGCTGGTGTGTAAGACCAGAGCTCTACCGCTGAGCTATACGCGCGTGCGCCGTCACGTTCGGCACCTGCGAGAACGAATCTAGCGGGTCGGCGTCGATCGCCCAAAACTGCCCTTCGATACGCCCCTCCGCAGGCTCCGGGGCTACTCAGGGAGCGAGGGGGGTACGCCCACCTGCAGGCTCCGGGGCTACTCAGGGAGCGGAGGGGGTACGCCCACCTGCAGGCTCCGGGGCTACTCAGGGAGCGAACGCGGTGACCGGCGAACCTCACTTCGACCTGCAGACTTCGGTCGACGTCTGCAGGTCGAGATGAGGTTCGCCGGTCGAGGACTCAGGCGAAGATCGGCGGGAGCGCAAGCACCATGATCGCGCCCCAGATCACGTGGGTGATCGCGGGCGCGAGGACGCCTGCGGTGCTGCGACGCAGAATCGCGCAGACGGTGCCCAGGACGGCGCCGGCGAAGCCGAGCATCACGTTGCCGCTGGCCATGGTGACCAACACGTAGATGACCGTCGACACCAGGACCGGATTGTGGGGGCGGGCCGCCGAGTAGACCGACCCGCGGAAGAACAGCTCCTCGGCGAGGCCGTTGACCACGGTGATCACGGTGACGATGGCGAGGCTGCCGTAGTCGGCGAAGGCGAGCACCTGGTTCGCCAGGTCGCTGACGCCGGGGATCATCCGGGCGATCAGACCACCGACGACGAACGCCGCACCGACCGCGAGACCGACGACGGTGCCCAGGCCGATGGCCCCGAGACGGTCCGGGGGACGCGAGGCGACCGGGCTATAGGCACCGAGCCGCAGCGGACCGGAGACAAAGGCGCCGACAATCCACACCACGGCCATGCCGACCGTCAGCGGGTAGAAGGCGGTGTCGCCGGGCTCCACGCGCAGCGAGATGCCGAGCATGACGGCCCCGATGACGAGGAAGGCACCGACCAGCCAGCGGCGTCGTACGTAGTGGGAACCCGGATCGGGATCACGATCCAGTGCTATCGAGTTGTAGAGGTCGCGAGCCAGTGCAGTCACCAGCAGTCGTCACCACCTAGGTCGGTCGTCAGCGGACACAGGTCGGTCAGGGACGGGTCGGCAGAAGAGCTCCGGCGATCTTCGCCGACACACGCAGCGTGCCACCGATCGTCCCGACGGCGCGGCGTTTGACGCGCAACCAGTCGCCGCCGGCCCACGCGGGATCGGTGTCGGCGAGATGGTGCAGGTCGTGCAGATCGCAGACGGACCGGGGATACGGGGATTCGACGGACGCGCGCACGGCGTCGCGCATCGGTGTCAGGCCACCTTCGGGTGGTGGCACCAGCTCGCGGATGCTGTGCTCCGACGCCGTCATCGAGTGGTTCAACGACGTCACGAGTTCCTCGGTGAGTGACGCCGGGACCGGCACGAACATGCCGCCGAGGCGGCCGGCGAGACGGGTGCTCACCCCGAAGACGGGGAGCCGCAACCGCGGGAAGCGGACCGCGGAGATGTACTCGTGGAGGATCGAGATGTAGCGCGCGTGGTCGGGTCCGGAGATGTCGTATTCGCCTGGCGGAAGCGATGACTCACACGCGGCGACGAGGTAGTGGATGGCGTCGCGGATGGAGATCGGGTCCATCTCGTTGGTGATCCAGTCGGGTTCGGGGATCACCGGCAGGCGGTCGGCCATGTAGCGGATGATCTCGAACGACGTCGATCCGGCGCCGATGATCACCGCCGCGCGCAACCACACGAGTTCTGGACCGTCCTCGACGACGAGCCCCTCGGCGACGTCGGCGCGGCTCTGCAGATGCGACGAGAGTTTGTCGTCGCCCGGCACGAAGCCGCCGAGGTAGATGATCCGGCCGACGCCGGCATCTCGCGCGGCCTCGGCGACGTTGCGTGCCGCGTCGCGATCGCCGTTGGCGAAGTCCGCCTGCCCAATCGCGTGGACCAGGTAGTAGATCGCGTCGACGCGACCGGCGTCGGATATGGCCTTCTTTACCGAGATCGGGTCGTCGGCGTCCATGGCCACCTTGGTGACGTCCGACGACCAGCCGAACCGGTCCAGTTTGCGGGTGTCTCTGGACGTGACCACGACCTCGTGACCCTGCCTGAGCAATGCGCATACGAGCCGGGAACCCACATACCCGGTCGCCCCCGTGATGAGTAGCCTCATGCCTTCGACCGTAGAGAATATTCGACGATCCGGTCGGAACCGCAGGTCAGCGGGTCAAGGACGAGTGGACATCGCGCGTCGATAACGTTCGGCGACCTGGTCGTGATACTCCGCGACGGCGCCCAGTTCGACACGTAATTCGTCGGGTTCGATGACGGTGAAGTCGGCGTCGAAGGCGTGCATCCAGCGTGCGATCGATGTCAGCGAGGTGCTGTAGACGGTCACCTCGCAGCTGTTCTCGTCGCCGGATTCCAGGGCGCCCCAATAGTGGTGGATCATCGGCGCGACCTCGTCGAGGGGCAGGTGGATGCGGACCCGCGCGATCGCCTGTTGCTGCAGTGCGCCGAGGCCACGGGCGACGAAGGCCGCCGCGCCGCCCTCCGGTGGCTCGCGCGGGGTGAAACGGGGACCGGTGGGGATCTTCGGTTCCATGCGGTCCACGCGGAAGGAGCGCCAGTCGTCGCGGGCGAGGTCGAAGCCCACGAGGTACCAGCGGTTCCCGTTGCGTACCAGGCGGAACGGCTCGACCTCGCGTCGACTCTCCTCGCCGTCGTTGCGCCGGTAGTCGAATCGCAGGCGTTCGTGGCGATGGCAGGCCGTCGCGACGTCGGTGAGGCGTTCGGCCGGGACCGCACTCGTCGGAGCCTCGCGCGGGACGGCCTCGATCCGCAGCGCGTCGAGACGGTGCTGGAGTCGCGAAGGCATGACCTGACGCAGTTTTGCGAGCGCCCCGGCCGAGGCCTCGGCCATGTCGGCGACCGCGCCCGTCGTCACCGCGTCGAGCCCGAGCGCGACAGCGAGAACCTCCTGATCGTCGAGGAGCAGAGGCGGCATCTCCGCGCCGGCGCCGAGCCGATACCCGCCGCGCGCACCGACATTCGCGTCGACGGGGTAACCGAGCTCGCGGAGCTTGTCGATGTCGCGCCGAACTGTGCGGGTCGTGATGTCGAGGCGTTCCGCGAGCTCTCGGCCCGACCATTCCCGCCGTGTCTGCAGCAGCGACAGCAGAGCCAGCAGCCGGGCCGAGGTTTCCAACATGCAGCCATCTTGCCGCAGGATGCGGACAGGTTCTGTCCTTGTTCGGCAGACGGTGACTTCGTCCCGGACCAGCCAGGCGAATTAGCACGGGATCTGAATGCTCGGGTCAGTGGTGTAGTCGAGCCACTTGCCGTACCCGCCGACCTGCCCCTTGAGGGTGCAGACATCCGCCTGGGTGCGCCCCGCAACGTAGTAGACCGCGTAGATTGCGCTGCCGTCGTCGTACTGCTGCCGCAGCGAAGGACAGGACTGGTCGGTCCGCAGGTAGCTGGCCCCGGGGTACTGGTTCAGATAGTTCTGCACCTCGGACTCGTAGGAGCCGGGCGCGGTCGCGTTGGCGACCACGACGATGCCGGTTCCATCGCAGGCCGGTCGTGTGATCGGTACAGACAGGCCGAGATCGCCGGCACCCCGGACGACTGGAGGGGGAGTCGGTGGCGTCGCGGTTGTCTCACGTGTCGGCGGCGGGGACGATGCGGGCTTCGAAGTTTCCGTCATCGACCTGACAGTCGGCAGTAGTGAGGTCTCAGGTGCGCTGGTGCTCGGCGCGTCGGAGTCCCTGTTGAGCAACGCCCATCCAACAACGCCGAGGCAGATCACTAGCACGGCGATGATTGCCAGTGCGATGGGAATCGCGGGCGATCGACGCCGTGACGGGGTCGGCGGCTGCCACGGCGCTGCCTGCGTCGGGTCCCACTGCGCGTGCGTACTCGCGAAGCCCTGCGGGCCGGTGACTGTCGGTGTTGCTGCTGCGCCGGCTGTGATGCCCGCCGGCGGAACAACCGTCTGAGGTGCGACAGGGACCACGGTTGGCGGGCGGCGGAGCGGATCGGCGCGAAGTGCGGAAGTTGCATCGGCCACGAGTGCACCAGCCGATGGATACCGGTGTGCGGGGTCCTTGGCCATGCCCCGGGCGATCACCTCGTCTATCGCCGAACCCATCCGCGGCGGCGAAGTGGTGAGGTGTGCGGCGATGAGGCGCTCGATGGTGGTCGCCGAAGCGAACGGGTGCGCACCGGCGAGGCATTCGAAGAGTACGCAAGCGAGTGCGTAGATGTCTGACGGTGCGCCGACCGCGCCGTCACCGAAGCGTTCGGGCGCCATGTATCCGAAGGAGCCGATGGCAGTGCCGGTACTGGTGAACCGTGTGTCCGTATCTGCTTGTGCGAGGCCGAAATCCACCAGGTAGGCGAAGTCGCGATTGTCGACGAGGATGTTGTCCGGCTTCACATCCCGGTGATACAGGCCGCTGCCGTGCGCGGCATCGAGCGCGTCGGCGATCTGGCCGACAATCTTCACCGCACGCTCTGGGGCGAGAGGGCCGTTCGCGAGGAGGAGAGCGCGCAGGTCGCGTCCGTCGACCAGTCGCATGTCGATGAACAGCCGACCGTCGATCTCGCCCCAGTCGTGGATCGGGATGACGTGAGGGTCGTTCAGCTGGGCTGCAACCCGTGATTCGCGGAGGAAACGGTCGTGGGCCACCGGGTTGTCGGCGACCGCCGGGCTGAGAAGTTTCAGGGCGACGACACGACCCTTCCGAGTGTCGGTGGCTCGGTAGACCTCGCCCATCCCGCCGCGGCCGATCAACGCGTCGATGAAGTACGGACCCAGGCGTTCGCCGGTAAGGTCGGAAGGAGCCACGCAGTACACAGTAGGGGCCGTCGAGTCTCGGTGGGGATCCTTGGCGAACCGCGATGGGACCGTCCCGCCCGATAGGGTTGGTGCGGTCCGGGTCTCGCCGGGCGCACGACGCAAGGAGCATCACATGCCGACGACCATCCTGCCGCTCGCCGAGGTCACCGAAGGCCTGATCGCCCAGTGGGCCGCGATCGCCGACGTCGCCGCCGGACTCACCGACGAGCAGTGGTCGGCGGCCTCGGTGCTGCCCGGATGGACCAACGCCGACATCGTCGCGCACATCATCGGCACCGAGAGCATGCTCGACGGCCGTGATGTGGACGCCACCCGCACGGTCAGCGCACTCGACCACGTGCGCAACCCGATCGGCGAGCTCAACGAGAAGTGGGTCGACCACTACCGTCCGACGCCGCGCGCCGAGGTCCTCGCCGCACTCGACGAAGTCGTCACGGTTCGCACCAAGGCTCTGAAGGCGATGACGCAGGAGCAGTTCGACGCCCCGTCGATGACGCCGGCGGGCGCCGACACCTACGGACGCTTCATGCGCATCCGCGTCTTCGACTGCTGGATGCACGAGATCGACCTGCGCGACGGCACCGACGGTTCCGCCGTCACCGATCCCGTCCCCGCATCGTTGGCACTGGACGAGATCAGCGCGTCACTGCCGTTCGTCGTCGGCAAGCGCGCCGACGCACCCAAGGGCAGCAAGGTGCTCTTCGACATCACCGGTCTGTCGGCGCGAACCGCTCGGATTCTCGTCGGCGACCGCGCGTCGCTGGTCGAGGAATTCGACGGCGGCGACGCGTCGGCCGATGTGCGTCTCCGGATCGACGCCGCCAACCTCGCCCGCTGCGCCGGTGGTCGCCGGGACGCCGACCCGAATGCAGTGGATATCGACGGCGACGCCGCGCTGGGGAACGCGATCCTCGATCGGATGAACTACGTGATCTGAGCGGCCTGCTGCGACGCTTGCTCGGGTGGAGTGAAAACTCGTCCCCCTCAGGGATGTCCGAGGGCACATTGCCCTCCGATGCCATTGAGGGGGACGAGTTTTTCTGCTGGGCTGCGGCCTGATCGAGCCACACCGATGTCGCGTGCGACATCGATCTGGATCGGCGAGCTCGGTTGAAGTCGTTGGGCCGGAACGACTTCGCGTGCGAATTCGATCCGGGGTGACCGATCACGGGCGGCGAGTGGGTGCGCTACTCGCCGACCGTCGCCTTCTGGATCAGGAGGTTCTGGTTCGGCGGTCCGGACTGGGCGCCGGGTTTGGCGGGGGTGAACCCGCCCGCGACGATCTTGTCCAGGACGGCGAGTCCGGACGGGTCCATGGTGCCGACGATGGAGTAGGTCAGCGGGAGGTCGGTGTCGTCGGCGAGCATGAAGAACGTCGTCGAGCCGGTGGCACCCGTGTCGTCGGGGAGGTCGAGGATGCCGACGGTGCCGCGTGGGTAGGTGACCTGCGGGATGCCGTTGTTGTCGGTGCCGGCCGACGGGAGATCCTGGGGCAGTTCGTCGGGGCTGGTCCAGCCGGGGTTGGTGCCCTCCTTGCCGCCCGACGAGCCGCAGATCAAGTACTTCGCCGACGCCCGGTGGCACTTGCTGCCGTCGTAGAACCCGGACTTGATCAGCGACACCATCGCGCCGACGTTGCACGGGGCCTCGGCCCGGTTGAGCGTCATCGTGATGGTGCCCTGAGCGGCGATCGGGATCTGGGCGTCCACGGTGCCGGTGTTCGGCTGGGTCGACGCAGGTGCCGGCTGGGTGATGCCGCCGACGACCGTGCGCGTCGGGTAGTCGCAGGCGACGGTGCCCGCAGGCATCGCCTGCTTGGAGGTGTCGGGGTCCGGCGGTTCATCCCCGCCGTTCGACAGTGCGACGACGATGCCGGTGACCGCGAGGGCGATCACCACCAGGCCCACGGCGACGGCGATCGCGATGTTGCGGCCGGTGTTCGACTTCCGTGGCGGCGGGGTCGGGGAGCCGCCCCACTGGTTGGGCCCGGAGAACGCCTGGGGTCCCGAGAACGACTGCGGACCCGAAAACCGCTGCGGTCCCGAATACGACTGCGGCCCGGAGTGGGGCGGTCCGGAATAGGGCTGCGGCCCCGACGGACCTGAGAATCCCTGCGGCCCGGAAGTTCCCGGGGGAGGGCCGTATCCACCGGCGGAGCCGGGAGAATGCTGCGGCCCGTGGACATTCGGGCCGGAGTTCAGGCCGCGGACCATCGTCGGGTCGGATGCCATGGAGCCGCCCGGCGTCGGGTGGGCACCCGGCGGTTGGTGCTGCGGCGTGGGGGATTGGGGCGGGCGGGGAGTGTGGGGCGGCGGGGTCAGGCCCGCGGGTGGGATCGGCTGGGGTACGACGGTCGGTGGTGCCTGCTCTGCCGGAGGTGTCTGAGGTTGGGTCGCCGGGCTCGATGCTCTGCCCGCCAACGCGTCGGAGGCCGCGTGGATGAGTTCGCGCGCGCTCGGGAAGCGCTGACCCGGGTCCTTGGCGAGGCCGCGCGCGATCACCGGGTCGAGCGGGCCGCCCGTCTGCGGTGGCGGCTTGGTGATGTGCGCGGTCATCAGGCCCTGATCGGTCTTCGCCGGGAACGGGGTCTGGCCGGTGACGCATTCGTACAGCACGCAGGCGAGGGCATAGTTGTCCGAAGCCGGGCCGGCCGGCTCGTCGCCGAAACGCTCCGGCGCCATGTAGGCCAGTGTGCCGAGCGCGGTTCCCACCTGTGTCAGGCGACTGTCGGTGGTGCCCTGCGCGATTCCGAAGTCCACGAGGTAGGCGAAGTCGTCGGAATCGACGAGGATGTTGTCTGGTTTGATGTCACGGTGGACGAGGCCGTCGCGGTGCGCGGCGTCGAGCGCTGCGGCGACCTGGCCCAGGATGCGGACGGCTCGATCCGGCGGGAGGGGACCGGAACCGAGCACCTTGCGCAGATCCTGACCGTCGACGAGGCGCATGTCGATGAACAGGACGCCGTCCTTCTCGCCCCAGTCGTGGATCGGGATGACGTGCGGATCGGACAGTTTCGCCGCGGTCTTCGACTCGCGCTCGAACCGTTCGCGGAAATCCTTGTCGTGCACCAGATGCGGCGGGAGAACCTTCAGGGCGACGCGTCGTTCCTTGACGGTGTCGTAGGCCTCGTACACCTCCCCCATGCCGCCGCGACCGAGAAGTCTGTCGATGCGGTACGGGCCCAGTGTGGTGCCCGCTCTCGACGATGGATCGGTCACGTCATCCTCGGTTCTACGATCGTCAGATCTCGGCCGGCGGTCGAAACCACCCTAACGACTGGCGAGAGACTTCGTACATCGACCGGACGCGCGACCGTCGGTAATCACGGCCGCTCCGATGCGACGTCGGCGTCCGTGAGACCCGGGCCGCGGGCGAAGTCGCGGGCCTTGGCGCCCGAGAGGATCTGTGCAGGTAGGGGATCGCTGAGCAGGGTGCGGACGAGGGTTGCCGACGCGTCGAGCGGGGCGTCGCTGCCGACGATGACGATGTTGCCGGTGCGACGGCCCTTGAACATCGCGGCGTCGGCGATGAGCAGGAGGTGGTCGAAGACCGATGCGACGGTGGCGGCCTCGGCCCGCGCTCCCGCGAGATCCCGGCTGTCACCGCAGTTGGCGAGGTACAGCCCGCCCGGCACGAGCACGTCGCGCACGGCGGTGGTGAACTCGCGGGTCGTCAGATGTGCGGGCGTGCGGTCGCCGGCGAAGGCGTCGCGGACGATCACCTCGCGTGTGCCCGGCTGCAGCGAGCTCACGACCTCGCGCGCGTCGCCGACCCGGATTCGCAGCTTGGGGGCACGGGGTAGGTCGAACCACTCGCGCACGAGGCGGGCCAGCTCGCCGTCGACCTCGACCGCCACCTGCCGCGCGTCGGGGTACTGGTGGTCGAGGTAGCGGGCGAGTGCGCAGGCCGCCCCGCCGAGATGGAGGACGCGCAACCGGTCCGAGGTGGGGTGGCGTTCGGCGATGACGGCGGCCATCTGGCGCAGGTACTCGAAGTCGAGCACGGTCGGGTCGTCGGGGTCGATGTGCGAACTGTGCGCACCGTTGACCGTCAGCAACCAGCCGCCGGCGATGGTGTCGCGCGCGAGTTCGGCGACACCGGTGTCGATGACGTGCCGACCCGGGGTCGGTTCCGCGGTTGACCTGGCCACGGGTCGAGTCTGGCACGAGCACGGTCGATACCATCGCGCGGTGCCCCTGACCCGTGAGCAGCGCAACCGACCCGCACGACGAGCCCTGTCGACCGCAGCCGGGCTCGTCGCGGGCTTCCTCCTCGACGAGGCACTGGGCGACCCGTCGACGGGGCATCCGGTCGCCGGTTTCGGTCGGCTGACGTCGGCGCTCGAACGTCGCATGTACCGCGATTCGCGGACCGCCGGTGCCGGCCTGGTCGCGGTGGCCGCGGGCGGCGTCGTGGTCGCGGGAGCCGCTGCGACGGCTGGGCGTCGGGCACCGGCCCTGGTGACGCTGACCGCTGCCTCGACCTGGATCGCGCTGGGCGGGACCTCGCTGTGCCGGGTGGGCGATGCGGTCGCCGACGCCCTCGAAGCCGACGACATCGACGCGGCGCGCGCCTTGATCCCGAGCCTCTGCGGCCGGGACCCGGAGTCGCTCGACGAGGCCGGGATCTGTCGGGCGGCGCTCGAGTCGATCGCCGAGAACACCTCGGATGCGACCGTCGGACCTTTGTTCTGGGGAGCGGTCGCCGGTGTACCCGGAATCCTCGGCTACCGCGCGGTCAACACCCTCGACGCGATGGTCGGGTACCGCAACGAGCGCTATCGCGACTTCGGCTGGGCGGCCGCGCGGCTCGACGACATCGCCAACATCCTCCCGGCTCGACTCGCGGGCGCGTTGATCGTGCTGGTGTCCGGGTCGCCCCGAGGTGCCGCCGAAGCCTGGCGACGTGACAGTCACGCGCATCCGAGCCCGAATGCCGGGGTCGTCGAAGCTGCGTTCGCCGGAGCCCTGGGGGTGCAGCTCGGGGGTCGGACCGTCTACCCGCACGGCGTCGAACAACGGCCGACGCTGGGTTCCGGGCCGGCGCCGAAACCTGCCGATCTACGCGCTGCGGTCCACTTGTCGCGGCGGGTTCAACGGGCGACCCTGGCCGCGGGCGTGGCGGGGTGCCTGATCCGGTTCGGGATCAGCCGCCGTAGCGCCGGCTGAGCTTGTCCCGTACGTCGTCGTCCTGCCTGCGGGGGTCGGGCGTCGCGTCGCGGACATCGCCGACCGTGTCCTCGGCGACGGGACCGTGCCCGATGCGTCCGACGTTGTGGACCACCGTGGTGCCGCTCGCGGCGCGCAGTTCCTCGCGCATCTGCCGACGACGTTCGGCGCGGGAGGCGGCGGTACCCGGCTGTGTGGTCGATCCGGTATCCGCGGCATGGGTCGCGGTATCTGCGTCGACGACTTCACCGGTCCCGGCGGTGGCCTCCGCTGCGGGAGCGGACCGTGCGGCGGCAGCGCGCCGGCGTGAACGGATCTCGGCGACCAGGAAGTACAGGACGCCGAGCGGCGCCATGATCCCGAAGGCGAGCCACTGCAGCCCGTACGAGAGGTAGGGGCCGGTGTCGAGCTGGGGGAGCGGGATCTCTCCCAGGGAGCCCGGTTGGTCCGGGGACAACTGCAGGTAGAAGTCGTCCATCGACGTACCGGTCGCAGTCCCGACCAGCCCCGGGTTGATCGACGGGACCGTGAGCACACCGTTGTCGGAGAGCGAGCCGCGGTCGGCGCTGACGCTTTCCGCCGCGCGTATCCGTCCGTCGATGGTCTGCTCACCGGCCGGCGGCGCCGGGACGTCGGGGACCCCGCCCTCCACAGGTCGGACGAAACCGCGATTGATCAGGAGCACGCGATCGGAACCGGTCACCGCGAACGGCGTCAGGACGACCACGGCGGGGCGTTCCTGGATGTTGCGCAGCCGCACCAGGGCCTGCTGGTCCGGCAGGTAGCGGCCGGTCACCTCGACCTCGCGCCACTCGGTCGACGGGTCGAAGGTCGACGAGGGCGCCACCTCGGCCAGCGGCGCGGTCTCGAGCGACGTCGCGGTACGGATCAGATCGTTGCGGCGTTCGGTGTCGGAGTTCTTCCCCAGCTGCCACGGCGCGAGGAGGGTGAAGCAGGCCACGGCGAACGCCACGACGACGACGCCGAGGGCAATCCACCCGGGACGCAGGATCGTTCGCAGCACGTGCACGATGCCCAGGTTACTCAGCGCATGTAGCGTGATCGAATGCGAGACTTCATCTGTTTGAACTGCGGCCAGCGTCTCTCCTTCGAAAACAGTCTCTGTCTGAACTGCAAGAGCCCACTCGGGTTCTGGCTCGAGTCCCGCTCCATCCAAACCCTCGACGACACGGGGCGCGCCGAGGTCGACGGCGTCCTCCTCGAGCGATGTGCCGACACCAAGGTCGCCCAATGCAACTGGCTGGTGAAGTGGACGGGTAACCCCGAGCTCTGCCGGTCGTGCGAGCTGACGCGCACCCGTCCCGGCGACGACGATCCCGAGGCGCTGGTGGTGTTCGGCCAGGCCGAGACCGCCAAGCGACGTCTGGTTCTCGAACTCACCGAGCTCGGGTTGCCGATCGAGAATCGTGACGAGAATCCCACCACGGGTCTCGCCTTCGACCTGCTCTCCAGTGCCCAACAGAACGTCATCACCGGCCACGCCAACGGAGTCATCACCCTCGATCTCGCCGAGGGAGACGACGTCCATCGTGAGCAGATGCGCGTCGAACTCGACGAGCCGTACCGGACTGTCCTCGGACACTTTCGGCACGAGGTCGGCCACTACTACCAGCTCGTCCTGATCACCGACGACCGTCGGCCGGGGTTCGAGGAACTGTTCGGCAACCCCGACGACGACTATCAGGCCGCGCTCGACCGGCATTACAAGGAAGGTGCGCCGGAGGGGTGGCGGAAGAACTTCGTCTCCTCCTACGCCACGATGCACCCGGCGGAGGACTTCGCCGAGACCTTCGCGCACTACCTGCACATCCGCGACACCCTCGACACCGCCGCCGCCTTCGCGATGGCGCCCTCGGGTACGACGCTGGAGGGAGTCCCGCCGGGCGACGTGGGCTTCGACCGCATCATCGATGAGTGGCTGCCGCTGACCTGGGCGCTCAATCAGATCAACCGGTCGATGGGTCACCCGGACCTCTACCCGTTCGTGCTCCCGGCGCCGGTGCTGGAGAAGATCCGCTTCGTGCACAACCTGGTGGCACCGGTCGGCTGAGACCGGTCGGTCGGCTGGGCGTGGTCGTCAGGCCACGCCCAGCTGAATCCGCACCCAGTCGATCAGGCCGGGGACCGCGCTCTCGATCTGTTCGCGGGTCGCCACGAAGTCGTCGGTGCTGCCGTAATACGGGTCGAGCAGGGCGAGATCATCGGCGGGTGCCGACGGGTCGAACGACCGCAACAGTCGCGTCCGGTCGCCGAGCCGCTTCCGCTCGAGCTCCCGGACGTGGCCGTCGTCCATCGCCAGGAAGAGATCGGCGTCGAAGTGTTCGGGTCCGAGCAGCGCCGCCACGTGGGCGTCGGAGTAGCCGTGAGCGAGCAGTTCGGTGCGGGCGCGGTTGTCGGCCGGTTCACCGACGTGATAACCGGTGATACCGCAACTGCTGACGCGCACCTTGCCACCCAGGCCCGCGTCGTCCAAAGCGGTCCGGAAGATGTTCTGCGCCATCGGCGACCGGCAGATGTTGCCCGTGCACACGAAACAGATGTGTAGTTCTTCAACCACTGGTGTCTACCTCAACTCGACGCGCCGACGCGCTCGGTGATCGAGGGCGTCGGTCACACACCCAGGACGTCGCGCAATTCGGCTGTGGACTCAACCGCCCAAGCGGCGTCCTGTTCCTCCCCGTGCAGAGAGTAACCCCATCTGACCAGGATCGCTGAGATGCCGAAGGCCGCAGCGCCGTGCACATCGTGACTGCGATCGCCGATCATCACGACCGGCGCGGTGACGTGGCCGGTGTCGGCGTCGACGGGCAGCCCCAGCTCGGCGACCGCGTGGGCGATGACGTCGGCCTTGTGGCGACGCGTGCCGTCGTCGCTGGCGCCGGCGATGTACTTGAAGTGGTCGGTGAGACCGAAGTGCTCGAGGATCTTGTGTGCGGTGGTCTGGTTCTTCGACGTCGCGACCGCCATCGTGCGCCCCGACGCGGACAGATCGGCTAGGACGTCGGGCATCCCGTCGTAGACCGCGTTCTCCCGCCAGCCGATCTCGGTGTAGCGCTCCCGGTAGGCGCGCATCGCCGCTTCCGCGACCTCTGGGGCGAGCCCCAGACCGTTGAGGGTGTCGATCATCGGCGGTCCGACGATGCCCGCGACGACCTGCGGGTCGGGCTCGGGCGCGTCTACGGCGGCGAGGGCGTGACGGAAGCTGTTGGCGATACCCGCGAAGCTGTCGGTGATCGTGCCGTCGAGGTCGAAGAGCAGCACAGTGTCGGGATGGCGGGGATCTGGCGGCGTCAACACGCGTCCATCGTGCACGTAAGGTCAATAGACATGACAGCTGGGTCTGGCGTCGCATCTCCATCCGACCTCTCCGATCCGGATCGGCACGGCGATCAGGACGCGGCACCCGGTCTCGTGGATTTCGCCGTCAATGTCCGTGGCACGCCACCGCCGTTCGTCCTCGACGCCATCACGCGCGGTCTCGGCGACCTGGCCCGGTACCCCGGCCTCGACGACGAGCGGCGCGCGGTCGAGGCGATCGCCGCCACCCACGGGCGCGCACCTGGCGACGTACTGCTGTTGTCCGGCGCGGCCGACGGTTTCGAGATGCTCCCGCGACTCGGCGTGCGCCATGCCGCGCTCATCCAGCCGTCCTTCACCGAACCGGAGATCGCCCTGCGCGCCGCGGGAGTGCCCATCACCCAGGTGACCCTCGACGAGCCGTGGCGGCTGTCCGGGGCGCAGGTGCCCGACACCGCCGACCTGGTGATCCTGGGCAACCCCACCAACCCGACGTCGGTGCTGCATCCGCGGGAGTCGATCGACGCGCTGCGGCGTCCGGGACGCCTCATCGTGGTCGATGAGGCCTTTGCCGATCTCACCCGTGGCGTAGACGGTGGACTCGAGCCGCAGTCGCTGGCATCGGCCAACTGGCCGGACCTCATCGTGATCCGCAGTGTGACAAAGACTTTCGGACTCGCCGGGCTCCGAGCCGGATATCTTCTCGCGGCGCCGGAGATCCTCGCACGACTGCGTGCGGGGCGTCGTCCCTGGGCGCTGTCGACACCCGCGTTGGCCGCCCTGACCGCCTGCCTCGGCGACGAGGGACACCGCTACTGCGCCGAGCAGGCCCGGCGGGTTGCGGCCGAGCGCGCCGAGATGGTCGACGAACTCACGCGGATCGGACTCGTCGTCGTGGCGGAGCCGGCCGCGCCGTTCGTCCTCGTCGAGGTGCCGCGGGCCACCGAGGTCAAGCAACGCCTCGTCGACCGCGGGTTCGCGGTGCGCAGCTGTGCCAACTTCGTCGGACTCGGCGACGGCCATCTGCGGTTGGCGGCACGTCCGGTTGATCAGGTCCGCGCACTGACCGCGGCGATCGAGCAGGTACGAGAGGAGATGAGGGATGGGAACCGAGTCGACGTCTGAGCGGGTCACCGTCGGGGAGGTGGTCGACGCCGTCGAGCGTGCGTATCCACCGGCGCTCGCCGAGTCCTGGGACGCCGTGGGGCTCGTGTGCGGCGACCGTTCCGAACCGGTGCATCGGGTCCTGGCGTGCGTCGACGTGACCGATGCCGTCGTCGAGGCGGCCGTCGCCGAGAAGGCGGATCTGGTGATCGCCCATCATCCGCTGCTGATGCGGGGCGTCACGTCGGTGGCCGCGGACACCCCGAAGGGGCGCATCGTGCACCGCCTGATCCGCAACGGCATCGCGCTGTTGTCGGCCCACACCAACGCCGACAGTGCGCGACCGGGTGTGTCCGACGCCCTCGCCGACCTGCTCGGCGTCGTCAACACCGTGCCCATCGAACCGAAATCCGCTGCACCGCTCGACAAATGGGTGGTCATGGTCCCCGAGGGCAACGTCGAACAGGTCAGTGAGGCGATGTTCGCCGCCGGTGCCGGTGCGATCGGCGACTACCGCGACTGCTCCTGGACGGTGGTGGGCACCGGCCAGTTCGAGGCCCAGGAAGACGCATCGCCGACGATCGGGGAGATCGGCACCCGCACCCACGTCGACGAGGCGCGGGTGGAGATGGTCGCCGACCGGTCCATCCGCGGGTCCGTGCTCCGGGCACTGCGCAACGCGCATCCGTACGAGGAACCGGCATTCGACGTCTTCGAGCTCGCCGACCTCGGCAGTGACCTGGGTCTGGGTCGGGTCGGATCGTTGCCGGAGCCGATGACGCTGCGGGACTTCACCGGGCTCGTCGCCCGTGCGCTGGGCGCGCCGTCGGGAATCCGGGCGGCCGGCGATCCGGATGCGCTGGTGCGCACGGTCGCGGTCTGCGGTGGAGCGGGCGATTCGCTGCTCGGGCGCGTGCGCGGGCTCGGCGTCGACGTCTATGTGACCGGCGACCTCCGTCACCATCCCGCCGACGAGAGTCTGCGCGACGGTGGACCGGCACTCGTCGACGCCGGCCACTGGGCCACCGAGTTCCCCTGGTGCGCCCAGGTTGCGGAGCTGGTCCGCACCGAATGGGACGTGCCGGTGGTGGTGTACGACACGCCCACCGACCCGTTCGTACTGCACAGCTTCGGATGACGCCCGCAGGACCGCATTATTAAACGCCATCCGCCCGCCGGGACGCCGGGACCAGCCGCGTACGGTAGGGGGACTTCAGAACTTCAGAGAGAGGAGGCCGCAATGAAAGTCGACGCCGGAGTGCAGCGTCTGTTGCTCGATCTCGCGGACTCCGATGCCGAGATCAACCGACTCGAGCATCGCCGCAAGAACTTGCCCGAGAACGCCGAGATCGCCGAGCAGGAGAAGGCGATCGACGCTGCCCGTGACGATCTGGTGCGCGCGGAGATCTCCGCCGAGGACCTGGGGCGCGAATACCGCCGCATCGAGTCCGAGGTGACCGGGATGGCCAACCGCGAGGCCAAGGACTCCAAGCAACTGGCGGCCGGCGGGCTGGCGCCCAAGGCATTGTCGGAGCTGCAGCACGAACTCGCCGGACTCGGACGCCGTCGCGCGGCCTTCGAGGAGGAGATGCTGACCCTCATGGAGCAGCAGGAGGCCGTCGAATCGGAGCGCGACCGCGCCGCCGCGACGATCTCACACCTCGAGGAGAAGATCGCCGACACCCGGGTCCGCCGGGACCAGTCCCTCGCGAGCATCGAAGAGGACCTCACGCGCGCCCACGAGAAGCGGGACACGCTCGCCGCGGAGATCGACGCCGACCTGCTGGCCGTCTACGACAAGCAACGCGCCAACGGTCGCATCGGCGCAGGACTCCTGCGCGCACGGCGTTGCGGCGCCTGCCGGATGGAACTCGACCGCGGCACCATCGCCTCGATCAGCGCGGCACTGTCCGACGAGGTCATCCGCTGCGAGGAATGCGGCGCCATCCTCGTGCGGACCGCCGAATCGGGGATCTGACCACTGTGGGCGAGAAGTCCCCGTCCTGGCAGGGGCAACGGAGTTCGCCGACCCGGTTCATCCTGCTGCGCCACGGCCAGACGGCGCTGTCGGTGGATCGTCGGTACTCCGGTCGCGGCAATCCCGAGCTGACCGCGGAGGGTCTGCGCCAGGCCCGCGCGGCGGCCCAACGGGTCGGGCGCGAGGAGGGCATCTCGGCCATCGTGACCTCGCCGCTGAGCCGCGCCCGCGCCACCGCCGACGAGGTCGCCGCGGTCACCGGGGTCGACGTCGTCGAGCATCCCGGACTCATCGAGAACGACTTCGGCGAGTGGGAGGGCCTCACCTTCGTCGAAGCGTCCGAACGGCATCCGGAGATCCACCGTGAATGGCTGTCGGATATCACCGTGCCCGCCCCGGGCGGCGAGAGCTTCGCTCAGGTAGCCGAGCGTGTGGCGGAAACGAAAGACGATCTGCTGCAACGGTATCCGGGGCAGACGGTCGTGCTCGTATCGCACGTCACGCCGATCAAGCTGATGCTGCGAGAGGCGCTGGGCGTCGGGCCGGAACTGTTGTTCCGTCTCCACCTCGACCTCGCGTCGGTGTCGATCGCCGAGTTCTTCCCCGACGGCGGTTCCGTCGTGCGTCTGGTCAACGACGCCGCGCACTGGCACTGACGGCTGCACGTCGGATTCCGACCCTGCCGTATCCTGGGTTCCGCGAACGAGTCGGCCGGGCGGCCGCGGTGAGCGGAACGGGCGGAAGACCGTCACGCCGCGCACCGAGGAAAGTCCGGACTCCACAGAGCAGGGTGGTTGCTAACGGCAACCCGGGGTGACCCGCGGGACAGTGCCACAGAGAACAGACCGCCGGCCGCGAGGCCGGTAAGGGTGAAACGGTGCGGTAAGAGCGCACCAGCGGCGCGGGTGACCGCGTCGGCTCGGTAAACCCCACCCGGAGCAAGGCCGAAGCACGCACCTCGCGGTGCGTGTGCGCGGGCGTTACGAGGGCTGCTCGCCCCAGCCCGCGGGTGGGCCGCTCGAGGTACCCGGCGACGGTGTGCCCAGATGGATGGTCGCCGCCCGCGACGGTCGAGAGACCACGCGGGTACAGGATCCGGCTTACGTGCCGACTCGTTCGCCCTCGGCCCGCGCGCTCCGGCTCGCACGCGCGCTCCGGCTCGCACGCGCGCTCCGGCTCGACCGCGCGCACGCGCGCTAGGGTTCGAGGCGTGACGCGCTTCCTCTTCGCCCCCGACATCGACTTCGCCGGTATCCGCGATCAGCTCGGGGTGGACGAGTCCTACGGCGACGACGCACTCCGTGAGGCCCGCGACGCCGTCGACCGACTCGCGGACTCGCGCGAGGACCACACCGACGTCCCGTTCGTCACCATCGACCCACCGACGTCGCGCGATCTCGACCAGGCCGTGCACCTCGCCACCGACGGCGACGGGTTCGTCGTCGACTACGCCATCGCCGACGTCGCGGCCCTGGTGATCCCCGAGGGCGCACTCGATCAGGAGAGCCGACGCCGCGGGTCCACCGTGTACTTCCCGGACGGCTCGGTCCCGCTGCATCCGCGCGAACTGTCGGAGGGGAGCGGATCGCTTCTGCCCGAACAGGTTCGGCCGTGCGTGCTCTGGACGATCCGGGTCGCGGGGGACGGGACGGTCACCGACGTCCGGGTGCGGCGATCGCGGATTCGATCCGTGGCCCGCTTCGACTACGCGGGGGTCAGCGCCGACGCCGAGGCCGGACGCCTGCACCCGTCGATCGCGGCCCTTCCGGCCTTCGGCGAGCTGCGGCAGAACGTGGCGATGGACCGCGGAGCCGTCGAACTCGATCTGCCGGACCAGGAGGTGTCCCGCACCGACGCGGGCTGGCGCCTGGACCTCGAACCCCACACCCCGGCCGACATGTGGAACTCCCAGCTCTCGCTGCTCGCCGGGATGTGCGCGGGCACGATCATGGCCGAGGCGGGCATCGGACTGTTGCGGACGCTGCCGCCCGCCGAGCCCGAGGCGGTCGAGGACCTGCGTGCTGCGGCCAAGGCGCTCGACGTCGAATGGCCCGAGGGTATGGCGGTGGGTCGGTTCCTGGCGGGCCTGCCCGGAGCCCGGCCGAGCACGCTCGCCATCCAGTCGGCCGCGAGCGGACTCATGCGGGGCGCCAACTATCTCGTGCTCGACGGTTCGGACGAAGCACGCGCCATCCCGCACGACAAGAAGCAGCACGCCGCGATCGCCGGTCTCTACGCCCACGTCACCGCACCACTGCGTCGACTCGGCGACCGGTTCGCGACCGAGGTGTGCCTCGCGGCCACCGCGGGCGAGGAGGTGCCCGACTGGGTGATGCGCGCCCTGCCGACCCTCCCGAAGATCCTCCGCTCCGCCGACACCCTCGGCGCCACCGCCGATCGGGCCAGCATCGACCTCGCCGAGGCCGTCATCCTCGGTGACCGCGTCGGTGATCGCTTCGACGCCGTCGTCATGTCGGCCGCCACCGAACGCAAGCCCGCCCAGATCTTCATCGCCGACCCGCCCGTCGTCGCAGGATGCGAGGGAGACCTCCGACCGGGGACCAGGCTCGACGTCGAGCTGGTGACCGCCGACGAGGTGACGCGGAAGGTCGGGTTCCGGCCGGCGTAGACGCGCAAGATCGCTGGTTGGGTTACAGAAGCTCTGGTTTCAGGCCGGCGATCTTCCTGCGTGGCCGTCGGCGACTTCGTTCCGAGGCCGGGTCACCGAGTGGTTTCGACACGGCTCCTCGCTGCGCTCGTCGCCTGCTCAACCAGCGGAGGGGCGCCTGCTCCCAGCGGAGGGACTACAAGTCCTTGGCCGCCTTGCGGTACTCGGCGACCGCGCGGTAGGCGTCGGCTTCGAGGCGGGCGTCGAGCCGGCCGACGATGAACATGTCGGCGGGACCGAGCTTTCCGTCGGTGACGATGGCGGCGAGGTGGGCGCGGTTGATGCGGATGTCGTTGAAGTCGCCGAGAGCGGACTGGATTCTCTTCGCGACGGCACCGACCTCGCGATACTTCTTCTTGTTCAGCGGTTCGGTCGCATCGATGCTGTAGCGCAACCGCTTTGCCCGTTTGCGGATCTTGTGCAGCTGCTCCTGCCACTCGACCGAACCCTCGGTGAGGTCAGCGAGATCGGCCTGGGCCTTGCGGATGTGCTTGCGGCTCTTCGCGATCGCCTTGTCGACGACGACGGTTGCGGGGAGTTCGGCGTCGGGGCCGGGCGGGGGAGAGGCGAGCAGTGCATCGATGGAGTCGAGCAGGGCGAAGTAGCGCTTTGACGACATCGCGGCGTGCGCGGCGCGGATCGCCCGGTCGTGGGTCCGGGACTCGGCGCCGGCGAGGGCGGCGAGCAGCTCGGGGGAGGCGTTCTCGCTGCGGAGCAAGGACTGGTCGAGCTCGAGCTGAACCTCGGAATCGCGTGCGTCGCCGAGGATTCGGGCGAGCAGCTTGAGTTCGGCGCCGATGTGGGCGGTGCGCTCGGCGTCGAGCACCGTGGGGTAGCCCGACAGCACGCTGCGCAACCGGCGGCACGACACCCGCATCTGGTGCACGGCGTCCTCGGCGTCCTCACGCACGAGCGGATCGTAGGCGATCAGGCTGTTGCGGTGCAGTGCGATGTCGGTGATGACGAGCTCGAGTGCGGTGGGCCGCTTGGAGAGCCGGGGTTTGTGGACGGTCGGGGTCGAGCCGATGGCGCGGGCCAGCTTCGATGCACTCGACGCCGAGCGGCCGCCGCCGGCGCGCAAGGCCTTGTCGGCGGCCTTGAGCAACTTGGTGGTGCCGCCGGAGAGGAGTTCGAACTCCCACTCCGCCCACTGCTGGGAGTGTCCGCCCGGCAGCAACGACTGGGCGGTGACGAGGTCCTCGGCGAGTTCGGCGAGCGGCTCGTCGTCGACGCCGAGTAGACGCGTCACCGTGCGAGTGGTGGAGATGACGGCGACGGCGTCCAGCTTGCGGCACCGGGTGAGCGCGAGGACCGGCGTCAGGAGGGCCTCGGGGATCTCACCGTCGGCCGGCGCCTCGTCGAAGCCGACCTGGAGTTCGCGACGCGCACCGGGGATGTCGGTGGGGCGCTTGAGATGCCAGCCCTGATCGGTGCCGCCGGTGCGGCGTCGCATGGTGATCTTGTTGCCGGCGAGGTCGAGGTTCTCCGTGTCGAAGTAGGTGGCGTCGAGCGAGAACGTCTCGGGTTCGGTCGCCGACACGACTCCGGGGAGTGCCCGCAGGTCCGGGGCCACATGGCCGGGGTCCACGTCGAACTTGAGTTCCACCTCGACCTGCTCGGATGCGGCCACCTGATCCTCCTGACGCCGACGACACGGTACAGCTGACCCGAGTCTAGTGACCGCGGGGCCGGCGACTCCTCCTCATTCGGCGAAGCGGTCGGTCGCTTCGATGAGGTGGTGTTTGATGCCGGTCTCGAAAGATGCGTGCCCGGCGTCGTCGACGATGCGGAGATCGGCGGCCGGCCAGGCGCGGTGGAGGTCCCACGCGCTGCGCATCGGGCAGACGACGTCGTAGCGGCCCTGGACGATGACACCGGGGATGTGCGCGATGGCGTCGATGTTGTCGAGCAGCTGACCGTCGTCGAGGAAGCCGTGGTTGACGAAATAGTGGTTCTCGATCGACGCGAAGGCGAGGTCGAAGCGGTGCGCCTCGTCGGGGTCCTGGCCCGAGTCCTCGTCGGGACGGGGGAGCAGGTAGCTGGTGGCCTGCTCCCAGCCGGTCCACGCGCGGGCTGCGGCACGGGCGACGTTGCGGTCGTCGGAGGTCAGCAGCCGGTGATAGGCGGCGACCAGGTCGCCGTCGCGCTCGTCCTCCGGGATCGGCTCGAGGTAGGTCTCCCAGACGTCGGGGAAGATGTGCGCGGCACCGCCGTTGTAGTACCAGTCGATCTCGCTGCGGCGCAGCAGGAAGATGCCGCGCAGCACCAGTTCGGTGACGCGGTCGGGATGCGTCTGCGCATAGGCGAGACCCAGCGTCGAACCCCAGGAGCCGCCGAAGACCTGCCAGCGGTCGATGCCGAGATGGGTACGGAGCTTCTCCATGTCGGCGATGAGGTGCGGCGTGGTGTTGACGCTCAGATCCGCGCCGTCGGCGATGTGCGGACGCGACTGTCCGCAGCCGCGCTGATCGAACAGCACGATCCGGTACTTCGCGGGATCGAAGAAGCGTCGCTGGGCCGGCGACGTGCCGCCGCCCGGACCACCGTGGACGAAGACCACGGGCTTGCCGTCGGGGTTTCCCGACGCCTCCCAGTAGATCTGCTGGCCGTCACCCACATCGAGGTGACCGGACTCGTAGGGCTCGATCTCCGGGTAGAAGTCACGCATAATCATCGAGCCTAGGCGCAACCGGGATTCCGTAGAAGTCGTGGGGATATGGCGCGTCCACAACTTCTACGGATCGCCGCTCAGTAGCTGTGCTCGGGGCCGGGGAAGACGCTGCGACGGACCTCGTCGGCGTACTGCTCGGCGGCCGAACGCAATTCGGAACCCACGTCGGCGAAGCGCTTGACGAACTTCGCGGTCTTGCCGTGGGTGAGGCCGGCCATGTCCTGCCAGACCAGCACCTGGGCGTCGGTCTCGTTGCCTGCACCGATGCCGACGGTCGGGATCGTCAGCTTGCGGGTGATCTGACCGGCCAGCTCGGCGGGGACCATCTCCATGACGACCGAGAAGGCACCGGCCTCCTGGACCGCGATGGCGTCGGCGATGAGCTGGTCGGCACCGTCGCCACGACCCTGGACGCGGAAGCCGCCCAGGCCGTTCACGCTCTGCGGGGTGAACCCGATGTGCGCCATGACCGGGATGCCGGCGGCGGTCAGCGCCGCGATCTGCGGGGCGACGCGCTCGCCGCCCTCGAGCTTGACCGCATGTGCGCCGGTCTCCTTGAAGATCCGGAAGGCGTTTTCCAGGGCGTGCTGCGGCCCGATCTCGTAGCTGCCGAAGGGCATGTCGGCGACGACGAGCGCATGCGGGGCACCGCGCACCACGGCGCGGATCAGCGGGATCATCTCGTCGACGCTCACCGGGATGGTGGTGTCGTAGCCGAGGACGACGTTGGCCGCCGAGTCGCCGACGAGCAGCACCGGGATCTCGGCGGCGTCGAAGATGCGCGCGGTCGAGTAGTCGTAGGCGGTGAGCATCGGCCACTTCTCGCCCTCGGACTTCATCTGGGCGAGGTGGTGGATGCGGGTCACACGACGCTTGGGGGCGTCGGCGGCAGCGGTGGAGGTGGATGCACCATAAACCGAGGATTCGGACATCGTTGTCTCTTTTCTGCCTCGAGTCCCGGCTGGCCCGAAGGGGCGCGGCGGGTACCCGGGTTGAACACGGACAAGCGCCATTGTGTCACCGCGGATATGTTGTGTAACCGGCCCTGGTTATGCAATTGATCACACCGATCCGGGCGTGGAATCGGCACGTTCCGCGACGCGTGTCGAGCGGTGGTCGCATCCTGGCTGCTCGGGGCCTTCCCAGCGCCGGCAATTTTGTGTCCCAAATTATGGGACGACCTCGGTAAACCTGCAGGACAGCGAGTTGGTGTTATGCGTGTAACACGGATTTAACAGCCGACTTCTAATGTCGGCGACCATGGATCGCCAAAAGGAATTCGTGCTGCGGACCCTCGAAGAGCGCGACATCCGTTTCGTTCGACTGTGGTTCACCGACGTACTCGGTTATCTGAAGTCCGTGGCGATCGCGCCGGCCGAACTCGAGGGTGCCTTCTCCGAGGGCATCGGCTTCGACGGCTCGGCCATCGAGGGCTTCTCCCGTGTGTCGGAGGCGGACACCGTCGCCAAGCCCGACCCGTCGACCTTCCAGATCCTGCCGTGGACCACCTCGGCCGGCCGCCACCACTCGGCTCGTATGTTCTGCGACATCGCGATGCCCGACGGCACCCCGAGCTGGGCCGATTCGCGCCACGTGCTGCGTCGCCAGCTCAACAAGGCCGCCGACCTCGGCTTCAGTTGCTACGTGCACCCCGAGATCGAGTTCTTCCTCCTCAAGGACTCGCCGCTCGACGGTTCGGTGCCGACCCCGGCCGACACCGGCGGCTACTTCGACCAGGCCGTCCACGACGCCGCGCCCAACTTCCGTCGCCACGCCATCGAGGCCCTCGAGTCGATGGGCATCTCCGTCGAGTTCTCCCACCACGAGGGCGCGCCGGGCCAGCAGGAGATCGACCTCCGCTACGCCGACGCACTGTCGATGGCCGACAACGTGATGACCTTCCGCTACCTCATCAAGGAGGTGGCAATCAACGAGGGCGTGTGGGCGACCTTCATGCCGAAGCCGTTCAGCGAGCATCCCGGTTCGGCGATGCACACCCACATGAGCCTGTTCGAGGGCGACATCAACGCCTTCCACAACCCCGACGACCCGATGCAGCTGTCGGCCACCGGCAAGAAGTTCATCGCCGGCATCCTGCACCACGCGTCGGAGATCAGCGCCGTCACCAACCAGTGGGTCAACAGCTACAAGCGTCTCATCCACGGTGGTGAGGCCCCCACCGCCGCGACCTGGGGCGGCGCCAACCGGTCCGCGCTCATCCGCCTGCCGCTCTACACGCCCAACAAGGCGTCGTCGCGTCGCATCGAGGTGCGCAGCCCGGACTCGGCCTGCAACCCGTACCTGACCTTCGCGGTCCTGCTGGCCGCCGGCCTGAAGGGCATCGAGGAGGGTTACGAACTCCCCGACGAGGCCGAGGACGATGTCTGGGCCCTCACGACGGCCGAGCGTCGGGCGATGGGGTACCAGGAACTGCCCGGCAGCCTGGCGGACGCGCTCACGAAGATGGAGAACTCGGAGCTGGTCGCGGAAGCCCTCGGCGAGCACGTCTTCGACTACTTCCTGCGCAACAAGTGGAGTGAGTGGACGGGCTACCGCAGCATGGTCACCCCCTACGAGCTGAAGAACTACCTGCCGCTGTAAGGGGTCGGTTCCGGTTGTTCGGGACCGCGATGTCGTCTTCGGTGGTCGGGCCGCTATTTTTGTGATGTGACACGACGACCGGGACGCAGCGCGGTACCCAGTGCAGGACGGTTGGGTCTGCTCGACACCTCCGCGCCGCAGAATCTCGCCGAACTCGGCTGGAACACGCCCGAGTCCGTCGACGTGCTGTGGGCGCTGTCGCGGGCACCCGACGCCGACCTCGCTCTCCGCACGCTTGTCCGCCTGCGCGGCGCCGTCGAGGACGAGTGGTCCGAGATCGACGCGACGCTGCGCACGAACAAGTCGTTCCGAGGGCGTCTGTTCGGCGTCATCGGCTCTTCCGACGCCCTGGCCGACCATCTCGTCGCCGAGCCTTCGACGTGGCGTCTGCTGCTCGCCGAGGAGCTGCCCGACCGCGACGAGGTCGACCGCCGGATGCTCGAATCGGTCGGCGCCGAAGCCGTGCCGGGCGAGGTCGAGAAGGGCAACCGCGTCTACCGCGCAAAGCTCACCGGGCCGAAGTCCGTGGTCGCGCTCCGGCTGGCGTACCGCAACCTGATCCTGCAGCTGGCCGCGCACGACGTCGCCTCCACGGTCGAGGACGAACCGGTGATGTGGCTCCCGGAGGTTGGCGCCTACCTGTCCGACCTCGCCGACGCCGCGCTGACCGCGGCGCTCGCCGTCGCCTTCACCGAGGTGTGCGGCGACGATCCGATCCCGGTCCGTATCGCCGTCATCGCAATGGGCAAATGCGGTGCGCGCGAATTGAACTACGTGAGCGACGTGGACGTCATCTTCGTCAGCGATCCGGCCGACGGTGTCGCCTCCCGGATCGCCGGCGAGATGATGCGGATCGGTTCGCTGGCCTTCTTCGAGGTCGACGCCGCGCTGCGCCCGGAGGGCAAGTCGGGCGCACTGACCCGCACATTGGATTCCCATGTGGCGTACTACGAGCGGTGGGCCAAGACCTGGGAGTTCCAGGCGCTGCTGAAGTCCCGTGCGATGACCGGCGACATGGAACTGGCGAACGAGTACATCGCGGCGGTCAAGCCGATGGTGTGGAAGGCCGCCGAGCGTCCCGACTTCGTGCCCGAGGTGCAGAAGATGCGGCGCCGCGTCGAATCGCTGGTCCCGGAAGGGGAGCGCGACCGCAATCTCAAACTGGGACAGGGAAGTCTGCGCGACGTCGAGTTCGCGGTCCAGCTGCTGCAGATGGTCCACGGCCGCGTCGACGAGGAACTCCGGGTGATGCCGACGGTCGATGCCCTGGCGGCGCTGACCGCGGGTGGTTACGTCGGACGCGACGACGGCGCGAATCTCAGTGCGTCGTATCAGTTCCTGCGGCTGCTCGAACATCGGCTGCAGCTGCAGAGGATGAAGCGGACGCACCTGTTGCCGAAGCCCGACGACACCGAGGGGCTGCGCTGGCTGGCGCGGGCGGCCCACATCCGTCGTGAGGGTGAGCTCGACGCGACCGGGGTGCTGCGCGAACAGATCCGGCATCAGACCCTCCGTGTCCGGCGGCTGCACCAGAAGCTGTTCTACCGTCCGCTGCTCGAGGCGGTCACCCGTTTCAAGCCCGACGAGCTGACGCTGAGTGACGAGTCGGCCGAGAGGCGCCTGGCCGCACTGGGGTACGCCATGCCCGACCGCGCGCTCAGTCACATCCGAGCGTTGTCGAACGCCCCCGGGCGCCGCGGTCAGATCCAGCTGCTGATCCTCCCGCAGTTGCTCGAACACATCGGTGACACACCGGATCCCGACGCCGGTCTGCTCAACTACCGCCGGTTGTGCGAGGCGCTCGAGGACAAGGACTGGTTCCTACGACTGCTCCGCGACGACGGGGTGGTCGCCGAGCGCCTGATGAAGGTGCTCGGCACCTCGGAGTTCATCGCGAACATGCTCATGCGTTCGCCCGAGGTGATCCACCAGTACTCCGACGGTCCCGACGGGCCGAAGCTGTGCGCCATCCGGCCCGAGGACGTGGCCAAGGGCCTCATCGCCTCGACCGTGCGTCAGGAGGACATGAAACGGGCTGTCGCCGTGGCTCGTTCGCACCGTCGTGCGGAGCTCGTCCGCGTCGCGTCGGCCGACGTGCTCGGTCTCATGGACGTACCGACCGTGTGCAAGGCGCTGTCGAGCGTGTGGGCCGCGGTCCTCAACGCCGCACTGACGGTGGCGATCAACATCTCCGAACGGGATCGCGGGAAGCCTGCGCCTGCACGCATTGCCGTGATCGGCATGGGCCGGCTCGGTGGTGGGGAGCTCGGGTACGGGTCGGACGCCGACGTGCTGTTCGTGTGCCAGCCTGACCGTGAGGCCGACGAATCCGAGGCCGTCCGGTGGTCACAGACCATCGCCGAGACCGTCCGTTCGGCGCTCGGCAGCCCGAGCGCCGATCCGCCGCTCGAGGTCGACACCGGACTGCGTCCGGAGGGGCGCAACGGCCCGGTTGTGCGCACCCTGGCCGCCTATTCCGCCTACTACGCCCAGTGGGCGCAGGCGTGGGAGGTGCAGGCGCTGCTGCGTGCGCACCAGGTCGCCGGCGACGAGGCTCTCGGTATCGACTTCCTGCACATGATCGACCACGTGCGCTACCCGGTCGGCGGGGTCAGCAACGAGGCGGTCAAGGAGATCCGGCGCATCAAGGCCCGCGTCGACGCCGAGCGGCTGCCGCGTGGGGCCGATCCGGCCACACACACGAAGCTGGGCCGCGGCGGACTCGCCGACATCGAGTGGACGGTGCAGCTGCTGCAGCTGCGCTACGCCCACCGCTACCGGAGTCTCCACAACACCTCGACGCTGGAATCGCTCGATGCGATAGGCGCCGCGGAGTTGTTGTCGGAGAACGACGTCGCGCTGCTCAAGAACGCCTGGATCACCGCGACCAAGGCGCGCAACGCGCTGGTCCTGGTGCGCGGCAAGCCGGTCGATCAGCTGCCGGGCCCGGGGAAGCAGTTGCGGCAGATCGCCTACGCGGCGGGCTGGCCGGAGGACCAGGCCGCGGACTTCCTGGAGAATTACCTGCGGGTGACGCGCCGGGCGAAGGCCGTGGTGCTCAAGGTCTTCGGCGCGTAGTCGCGCTGCTGCCGTACGGGGGGGGACAAGTGAAGAGGTTTCTGTGGGTGTCGGCGTACATCCTCGGCTGGGCGATGCTGGCCGGGGTGGTGCTGGCGGTGTGGCTGCACTTCTATCCCTCGCGGGGGAACGTCGCGCTGTATCTGACGAGCGGGGTGGCCTTCGCGCTCGTCCCGGCGCTCGTCGCCATCGCGATCTTCGCCGCGTTGCGCCGCTGGTTCATGCTGGCGATCGCGCTCGTCGGCTCCGGTGTGCTGGCCTACACCCAGGTCCCGCTGGTGATCCCGGCAAGCGCCCCGCAGGGCGAGGAGTTCACCGTCGTGTCCGCCAATCTGCTCTTCGGCGGCGGTGACGTCGGCGCGCTGGAGGACATCGTGGCGCAGGCGGATCCCGACATGCTCTCCCTGCAGGAGGTGACTCCCGAAGCGCTGCAACGAATCCGCGGCGGCGAGATCGCACGTCTTCTGCCGAACGAGTTCGCCATACCGTATTCGTACGCGGCGGGGACTGCGTTGTTCACGAAGGCGACCCTGTCGGATCGGTTCAACATCCCCGACACCATCCTCCACAACCTGCAGGCGCGCACCGACCTGCCCGGTGCACCCGGTACGCACGTGCTGGCCATTCACCCGGCCGCGCCGCTGTGGGGGGAGAAGGACGGCTGGTTCCATGACATGGGCATCCTGGCCGACCACTTCGCGAATCTGCCCGCGGGCAGGGTGATCGCGATCGGCGACTTCAACTCCACCTGGAACCACGCGACCTACCGCAAGCTGCTGACCAACGGGCTCGTCGACGGTACGGACGTGGCGGGCGCGGGTTTCCTGCCGACGTATCCGACGGACAAGAGGATCGGCAACCGTCCGCTCGTCGCCATCGATCGGGTCATCCTGCGCGGATTCGTGGCCACCTCGATGGACAGTCACCACCTGCCAGGTTCCGATCACCGGGCGCTGGTGGTATCACTGATTGCATCATGAGCGCCAGCATCTCCGGTCCCGACACCGCGGGCCCCAGCATTTCCCAACGCCTCCGCGAGGCGACCGCCGCCGCGCACCAGCGCGCCGAGACGGCCCCCTTCATCGACGATCTGATGTCGGGTCGTCTCGACAGCGGCGAGTACCAGAGGCTGGCTGTACAGCTCTACTTCGTCTACGAAGCCCTCGAGGCCGTCGGCGACGAGCTCGCCGACGATCCGATCGCCGGTGCCGTGATCGACGACAAGTTGCGTCGGCTCCCCAGGCTCGGTGCCGATCTGGCGTCGTTCGGCGTCGACCCGAGTGCGTTCGCGCCGCTGCCGGCCGTCGCGCGGTACGTCGAGGCCATCGAGGCCACACGAGATGACCCGGCTCGCTATGTGGCACACCACTACACGCGATACCTCGGCGACCTGAGCGGGGGACAGGTCGTGGCCCATCGCATGCGTGAGCACTACGGCGTCGACGCTTCGGCGCTGAGTTTCTACACGTTCGACGAGATCGAGAAGCTCAAGCGCTACAAGGATTCCTATCGCGCACGGCTCGACGCCCTGCCGCTCGACGCCGCTGCGGTGGAACGGCTCGTCGACGAAGCGATTGCCGCATTCGGCCACAACCAAGCGGTCTTCGGCGATCTCGATTCGGCCAGCGCCGCCTGAGAGCGGCAATACCTGTTGGGGTTCAGTTCACCTGGAGCTTGACGGTGCGGTCCAGCACGACCTCGTGGAGGCCGTCGTTGCCCTTGACCAGTTCGATGCGCAACTGATTGTTGTCGAGTCGGCTGGTGGTGCGAACCACGCGCGGGGTGCCCTCGAGGCTGATGCGGTCACCGGGGACAAGGTCTTCGACATACACATCTCTGGTCATGCGACCAAACTAAGGCCGTACCTTGTGGTTTGGCAGAGTAAGAAGTCACATTTGTGCGGTAGATCACAGCACCGTCCGTTCAGGTCCTCGCAATGAGACGTTCGACTCCGTCGAGTATCACCGTCAGACCGAAATCCAGTTCCGCGGAGAAGAAGTCGTCGGAGTTCTGCATCGCGGGGTCGGCGAACGCCGCCGCGAGATGCGGAAGTACTTCAGGCCGGGCGTATTCGGTCACCAGGCGCTCATAGGAGTCCTCGACGGCCCCGGTGGTGCCCGGGGCGCCGAGCATGCCCATCTGGCTCGCCTGGCGCACATGGTGGCGGACGAAGCCGTCGACGACGAGCAGTGCGCTGAGCTTCTGCTGCCCGGTCAGTCCGGTGTCCTCGAAGGCGCGCACACCGGCGTCGGACCACGACAGGACATTGGGGCCGACCGGCGGTCGTCGTAGGGGAATGGTCGCCAGCCACGGGCGCCGGCGCACGACGTCGGCGGCCGTCAGTGCCCACCCGGTGAGCCGCTCCCGCCAGGTCCCGGTGGCCGTCACGTCGGCGTCGAAGGGGCCGAAGCCGGTGTCGATCATGACCTCGAGCAGATCGTCTTTGCTGTCGACGTACCGGTACAGCGACATCGTCGTCAGGCCCAGACCGTTCGCGACCGCCTTCATCGACACCGCGTCCACGCCGTGCTGGTCGGCGATCTCGGCGGCCATCTCGCCGATGTCCCGGATGGCCAGGGTGGGGCGGGGGCCGCGCCGGGGCGTCGGGTCGTCGCGGCCCCACAGCAGGTCGAGATAGCGGGGGAACGGGCGCGCCGGTTCGGTCCCAGGGGTGGAGTGGCGGGGGTCGGGCATGGGCTCATCGTACTTTCTGCTTGTGGCATACACAGTTAGGACCTACGATCTGCGTACTACATAAACAGTCTATGTTGCATACAGAAAGCTGACGCTCATGCCGACTCGATCCCCGTGGTTCGCCCTGATCGCACTCTGTCTACCGATGCTCATCGTCTCGATGGACGTCTCCGTCCTGTTCTTCGCGGTGCCCTACATCGCCGCCGACCTCGGGCCCACGCCCGAACAGCAACTCTGGATCTTCGACGTCTACGGGTTCGTGCTGGCGGGTCTGTTGCTCACGATGGGATCGGTCGCCGACCGCGTCGGGCATCGGCGTCTGCTGATGATCGGCGCGGCCGGCTTCGGTGTGGCGTCGCTGGTCGCGGCATTCGCGTCGTCGGCGGAGATGCTGATCGGTGCCCGGGCGCTGCTCGCGGTGGCGGGCGCGACCCTCATGCCGTCGACCCTCGCGATGATCCGCCACGTCTTCGTCGACGCCGGGCAGCGTGCCAAGGCCATCGCGGCCTGGAACGCGGTACTCGCCGGCGGTGTCGCCGTCGGGCCGGTCATCAGCGGCCTGCTGCTCGAACACTTCTGGTGGGGGTCGGTCTTCCTGATCAACGTGCCGATCATGGCTGCCCTGCTCGTTGCCGCACCGCTGCTGCTGCCCGGCGACACCGCCACCCCGTCGCGGCGCATCGACGTCCTCAGTGCGGCATTGGCGCTGGCGGCCGTGCTGCCGGCGGTCGCGTCGATCAAGAACCTCGCCGCCGACGGCGTCACCCCTGGGCGTCTCGCGGTCCTCGGTGCCGGCGTGCTGGCGGGGGTGCTCTTCGTTCTCCGTCAGCGCCGGATCGACGAACCGATGGTCGACGTCGGACTGCTCGCCGAGCGCCGGTTCGGCGGCTCGATGTGGATGAACCTGATCTGCATGTTCGCCCTCCTGGGCAACGCCATCCTGATGACGCAGTATCTGCAGTCGGTACTGGGGTACTCACCGCTGCGCGCCGCCCTGTGGAGCCTGCTGCCGTCGGTTGCCGTGGCCGCGGTCGCACCGGCGGCGGCCGTGTTCGCGCAACGGGTCGGCCGGCAGGCGGTGATCGTCGCCGGACTCGTGACGGGTGCGGTCGGGTTCGTGGTCCTCGCGACCTGCACGGGGACCGACTCGATACTCCCGATCATGGTCGGGGCGTCGGTGTTGGCCGCCGGGATCGTCGCGACGACGTCGATGATCGCCGACTATGTGGTCGGTATCGCCCCGGCCGAGCGGGCGGGCGCGACCTCGGGGCTGCTGGAGACCTCGAGCGAGTTCGGTGGCGCGCTCGGCATCGCGATCCTGGGCAGCGTCGTCAACGCCGTGTTCCGAACCTCGTTCCCCTCCGGGCTGGCCGAGGGGGAGGCCTCACGGAGCCTCGCGGGTGCGGTCGCGACGGTGCGGCACCTCCCCGGCGATCAGGGTGCCGCGGTGCTCGACGCCGCCCGGCACGCTTTCGTCGACGGACTCGTCGTCGCCGCATGGACGGGTGCCGGCGTCCTCGTCGTCTCGGCTGCGCTGGCGGTGTGGATGCTCCGGGGCGAGGAGCCTGCAGAAGCCCCCGCAGACGACGAACGCCCCGTCCGCGAGAACGCGGACGGGGCGTCGTAGTCGAGTGCTGGGATCAGCAGTCGTAGTAGAGCGAGAACTCGTACGGGTGCGGACGGATCTGCACCGGCTCGATCTCGTTCTCACGCTTCAGCGCGATCCAGGTCTCGATGAGGTCCTCGGTGAACACGCCACCGGCGGTGAGGTACTCGTGATCCTCTTCGAGGCGGTCGATGACAGCGGCGAGCGAGGTCGGCGCCTGCGGGATCGACTTGGCCTCCTCCGGCGGGAGCTCGTAGAGGTCCTTGTCGACCGGCTCGTGCGGCTCGATCTTGTTCTTGATGCCGTCCAGGCCGGCCATCATCATGGCCGCGAACGCCAGGTACGGGTTGCCCGAGCTGTCCGGGCAACGGAACTCGAGGCGCTTGGCCTTCGGGTTGTTGCCGGTGATCGGGATACGCACACAGGCCGAACGGTTGCGCTGGCTGTAGACCAGGTTGATCGGGGCCTCGTAGCCCGGGACCAGACGCTTGTAGGAGTTGACCGTCGGGTTGGTGAACGCCAGCAGCGACGGGGCGTGGTGCAGGATGCCGCCGATGTAGTAGCGAGCCAGATCCGACAGGCCTGCGTAGCCGGCCTCGTCGTGGAACAGCGGCTTGCCGTCCTTCCACAGCGACTGGTGGGCGTGCATGCCCGAGCCGTTGTCACCGAAGAGCGGCTTCGGCATGAAGGTGACGGACTTGTTGTTCTGCCATGCGGTGTTCTTGATGATGTACTTGAACAGCTGCACGTCATCGGCCGCGTGGAGCAGCGTGTTGAACTTGTAGTTGATCTCCGCCTGGCCCGCGGTGCCGACCTCGTGGTGGCCGCGCTCGAGCTCGAAGCCCGAGTTGGTCAGGTTGGTCGACATCTCGTCGCGCAGGTCGACGTAGTGGTCGTACGGAGCAACCGGGAAGTAACCACCCTTGGGGCGGACCTTGTAGCCCAGGTTGGGGCTGCCGTCGGGATCGGTCGGCGCGGCGGTGTTCCACCAGCCCGACTCCGACTCGATCTCGTAGAAGGTGCCGTTCATCTCCGAGCCGAAGGACACCGAGTCGAAGATGTAGAACTCGGCCTCTGCGCCGAAGAAGCAGGTGTCGGCGATGCCGGTCGAGGCCAGGTAGTCCTCGGCCTTGCGCGCGACGTTACGCGGGTCGCGGCTGTAGGCCTCGCGGGTGAACGGGTCGTGGACGAAGAAGCTGATGTTCATCGTCTTCGCCTTGCGGAAAGGATCGATCCGCGCGGTGGCCGGGTCGGGCAGCAGCATCATGTCCGACTCGTTGATCGACTGGAAGCCGCGCACCGACGAACCGTCGAATGCCAGACCGTCCTCGAACACGCTCTCGTCGAACGCCGAAGCGGGGATCGAGAAGTGCTGCATGACACCGGGCAGGTCGCAGAATCGGATGTCGACGTACTCGACACCTTCCTTCTTGATGCCCTCGAGTAGTTCTTCTTTACTGCTGTACACCGTGCGGTGACTCCTTCGTGATCGGGTGGTCAGTGGTACTGACACGCCACACACATCCGCCACCGAGAAACAGCAGCGGATCTCAGCGGCAACCGTATGGAGGCGAAGTTGCCCAGGCGTCAAGTCCGTGTTTCCCCCGTGTTACACACCCGGTGTTCTTGGCGACACACGGCTCATACCTCGGTGAACGCACTCGGCAGTTCCCACCCTAGCCCGCTGCGGTGACCGGGGAGGGCGGTAGGGGTAACGGCCCCGACTACGATGGACCCCAGTGAACGCCGTGGTCGTCGACGACGCGCCGCGGCCGCGAGAGGAGTCATCACGATGGGACGAGTAACCGGTTCCTGGCTGTCGGGACCGCAGATCGGTCCCGGCGACGGCGTCGACAACGATTACCGCGGTCAGGACCTCGGTCTGCCCGCGTCCGGGCCGGGCTCGCTGGCCACCGGGTGGCCGCGCGTGGCCGGACTCCTCGTCGACTGGCTGATCGCCGGGGGCCTCGCGATCCTCTTCGTCGGGTTCGAGTCCTCTGTCCTGGGCACCACCCAGCTCGGCATCTGGTTCGTCATGGGCGTCTTCGCGGTCTCGCTGTTCGGTTTCACCCCCGGCCAGTTCGCCGTCGGCATGCGCGTGGCCCGCGTCGATTTCGGAGCTGAGCGCAACGCCGCCGAGGCCGCAGGCAAAGAGAGCCCGGCGGCCGTCGGCATCGTGCGGGCGTTCTTCCGTCAGCTGCTGATGGTGTTCCTGGTGCCGGCCCTGATCAACGACTACAACGGTCGCGCCCTGCACGACCGCGCCACCGGAACGGCAATCCTTCGGACCCGCTGAGCCGCAGGCCGAAAACCGCCCCTGAGATGCACACCTGAGATCGGTCCTCCAGCGAACGACGGGCGACGTGACGCCGTCGGCGTAGCTGCGCAGGGTGCTTTCTGGGGGCGGATTTCAGCAACGACGAGAAACCCACGACCCGAGCGGGGTCGTGGGTTTCTTCGTAGGTGGTGGGTTTCGCGTCAGCCGCGACGACGCGCGGTGCGCTGCATGCTCTTCATCTTCGCGTTGCCGGGCAGCGGGCCCTTGGGCATACCGGGGCCGGGGGCCTTGCTGCTGAGTGCGGCGAGACGACCCTCGAGGGTCTCCATGCGCTTGCGGTCGATGTTGCTGGGCAGCTTGTTGATGTGCCGCTCGAGCTTGGACAGCGGGACCTGGCCGTCGTCGTTGCCGACCATGATCTCGTAGATCGGGGTGTCGCCGACGACGCGGGCGGCCTTCTTCTTCTCCTGGTTCAGCAGGGACTTCACGCGGGTGGGGGAGCCCTCACCGACGAGGATCACGCCCGGCTTGCCGATCACGCGGTGCACGGCGTCGAGGTGCGAGGTACCCGAGACGGCCTGGGCGACGCGCCACTGGCCGCGCATGTTGCCCAGCGCCCATCCGGCGGCACCGGGCTGGCCCTCGGCCTTGGTGTAGACGTTCTTCTGCACACGACGGCCGAACAGGATGAACGCGCCGAGCACACCCAGCACGACGCCGAGCGGGATCAGCAGCCACGGCGAGCCCAGCAGGAAGCCGAGTCCGGTGAACACGGCGATGGACAGGACGATCACACCCACCATGTAGGGGATGAGTCGCTTGTCTTCCTTGCGCTGCATCTGGAACGCCTGCCACAACTGCTGGCGCCGTTCCTTCGATGCAGCCTTGCGGGCCTGCTTCTTAGCGGCCTTTGCTTCCTTGCTCACGGACTGCGCCTTTGCCATACGGCCAGTTTACGTCCGGTCGTCTGGTGACCTGCCGCATGGTCGGCAAGCGGGGTGCGGGCGCGGTCAGCGCGCGAGGCGGGCCATCAGGCTGGACGCCTCCTGGCTGGCCGAACCCTCGGCGGCGAGATGCGCCAGGGCGGGCGAGATCTCCCGGCCGTGATGGGCCATGGCCTGCGCGTACAGACGCCCCGCACGGTAGGACGAGCGCACCAGCGGCCCGGCCATGACTCCGGCGAAGCCGATCTCCTGGGCGAACTCCGAATGGTCGACGAACTCCTCCGGCTTGACCCACCGCTCGACGGGATGGTGCCGCGGCGAGGGACGCAGGTACTGGGTGATCGTCAGGATGTCGCAACCGGCCTCGTGGAGGTCGATGATCGCCGACTGCACCTCTTCGGGGGTCTCGCCCATCCCGAGGATCAGGTTCGACTTGGTCACCAGGCCGAAATCGCGAGCGGCCGTGATGACCTCGAGGGAGCGCTCGTACCGGAACGCCGGACGGATGCGCTTGAAGATGCGGGGCACCGTCTCGAGGTTGTGGGCCAGCACCTCGGGCCGGGCCTCGAAGACCTCGGCCAGCAGATCGGGCTTGGCGTGGAAGTCCGGGATCAGGTTCTCGACGCCGGTGCCGGGGTTGAGCCGGTGGATGGCGCGGACGGTCTCGGCGTAGAGCCACGCACCCTCGTCGGGTAGGTCGTCACGGGCGACGCCGGTGATCGTCGAGTAGCGCAGACCCATGGCCTGGACGCTCTCGGCGACGCGACGCGGCTCGTCACGGTCGAGTTCGGCAGGCTTACCGGTGTCGATCTGGCAGAAGTCGCAGCGTCGGGTGCACTGCTCGCCGCCGATCAGGAAGGTGGCCTCGCGGTCTTCCCAGCATTCGTAAATGTTGGGGCAGCCGGCCTCTTCGCAGACGGTGTGCAGGCCCTCGCGCTTGACGAGTCCCTTGAGTTCGGTGAACTCCGGGCCCATCGTCGCGCGGGTCTTGATCCAGCTGGGCTTGCGCTCGATCGGGGTCTGCGCGTTGCGCACCTCGAGGCGCAGCAGCTTGCGGCCCTCGGGAGCGGGCGAGGCGGGAGCGCTGCTCTGAGGTGCGGGGGTCTTCGGTGCGGGTGCCGAGGCCGGGGGTGTGGCGTCGGGGGCACCGGGTCCGGGGGTGAGGGGGGACGCGGTCACCGGACCGATCCTACGCTCGCTGTCGCGGGCCCCTCGGACGCCGTCGGAGCGGCCTCCCGCGGGGTGTCCAGGGCGTCGAGCACGGCGGCCGCGACGGTGTCGAGAAGAGAGGCGACCGAGATCGGTTGTGCCAGTTCACGCGACAGCGAGGTGACGCCGGCGTCGGCGATCCCGCACGGCACGATGGCCTCGAAGGCCGACATGTCCGGGTCGATGTTGAGTGCGAACCCGTGCAGCGCGACGCCGCGTGCGACGCGGATGCCGATCTGGCCGAGCTTGCGCTCACCCGCGTCGTCGACGATCCACACGCCCGAACGTCCTTCGACGCGTCCGGTGGTGACGCCGAGGCCGGCGCACACGGAGATGAGAGCGCTCTCGAGGCGTCGTACGTATTCGACGACGTCGAGCGGCTCGGTGAGCTTCACGATCGGGTAGCCGACGAGCTGTCCCGGTCCGTGCCAGGTGATCCGGCCGCCGCGGTCGACGTCGATGACGGGTGCGCCGTTGGTGGGGCGGTCGGCGTCCTCGGTGCGTTTGCCCGCGGTGTAGGTCGACGGGTGTTCGAGCAGGAGGAGCACGTCGTGGTCGAGGGTGCCGTCGGCACGCTCGGTGGCGAGCCGGTGCTGCATCTCGTAGGCATCGCGGTAGTCGACGGTGCCCAGGTGCCGGACCTCGACAGGTGTCGAGTCGGCGCGGACGGAACGGTGGGTCATGTTGCCGGCTTCATCGCGTAGGCCAGGGCCTCGCGGATCTCGGGGTGGTTGAACGTGAATCCGTGGTCGGTGAGCACGTGGGGTTCAACGCGTTGACTGAACAGAATCATTTCCTCGGCCATCTCGCCGCCGACGCGGCGTGCCACGAACTCGGGCACCTGCATCACGGCGGGCCGGTGCACGGCCTTGCCGAGGGCCTTGCAGAACTCGCGGAAGGGCAGCGAACCGGGGGCGCTCAGGTTGACCGGGCCGGCGATGTCGGGGGAATCGAGGAGGAACTCGATCGCCCGCACCTCGTCGATGAGGCTGATCCAGGAGAAGTACTGCTTGCCGTTGCCGATCGGGCCGCCGAGGCCGAGCTTGAACAGCGGACGGAGTTTGCCGAGCAGACCGCCCTGCGAACTGAGGACCGGTGCGGTCCGGAGCAACACGACGCGGGTGTCGGGGCCGACGTTGGTGGTCGCGGCCTTCTCCCAGTCGACGACCAGCTCGGCGAGGAAACCCTCACCGGGGCCGTCGGTTTCGACCGCGGCCCGGGTTCCGGTGTCGCCGTAGTAACCGGTGGCGCTGGCGCTGATGAAGGTCGGGATGCCGAGGTCGCGCACCGCCTCGGCGAGAACCTCGGTCGGCGTGATGCGGGAGTCGCGCAACTCCTGCTTGAACCGGCCGGTCCACCGGCCGTTGCCGACGCCGACGCCGCCGAGCGAGACCACCGCGTCGACACCGTCGAGACTCTCCGCCGGCATCCCGATGGTCTCGGGATCCCAACTGAACTCGTCGTCGGCGAGTGCCTCGCGGCGGACCAGACGGATGACCGTGTGGCCCGCCGCGCGCAGCGAGTTGACCAGGGCGTTCCCGATGAGGCCCTGTGAACCTGCGACGGCTATGCGCATCGCTTGCCTCGGCGTCGTCGGCTCGGCGGTTGCCTAGAGACCCAGGTCCGCGGCGAACGTGGCCTCTTCGAGGCGCTTCTTCACGGTGGTGAGGAAGCGGCCCGCGTCGGCACCGTCGATGAGGCGGTGATCGTAGGTCAGCGGCAGGTACGACATCGACCGCACCGCGATCGACTCCGAACCGTCCTCGTCGGTGATGACGACCGGACGCTTGACGATCGCACCGGTGCCCAGCATCGCCGCCTGCGGCGGGACCAGGATCGGGGTGTCGAACAGCGCGCCCTGGCTACCGATGTTGGTGATGGTGAAGGTGCCACCGGCGAGCTCGTCGGGCTTGAGGCCGTTGGAGCGTGCACGCGCCGCGATGTCGGCGATGGCGCGGGCGAGGCCGGCCACCGACAGGTCGTCGGCGTTGTGGATGACCGGCGACAGCAGACCCTGCGGGGTGTCGACGGCGATACCGAGGTGCACCTTGTCGTAGTAGGTGATCTCCTTGGCGTCCTCGTCGATCGACGCGTTGACGTTCGGGTGCGCCTTCAGCGCCTCGACGACCGCCTTGGCGATGAACGGCAGGAAGGTCAGGTTGACACCCTCGGACGCCTTGAAGCCGTCCTTGGCCGCCTTGCGGAGGCTGACGATCTTGCTCATGTCGACCTCGAACACCTGCGTGAGCTGAGCGGACTGCTGCAGCGACTCGCGGGTCTTCTTGGCGGTGATCTGGCGGATCCGGTTGATCTTCTGGGTGGTACCGCGCAGCTCGGCGAGCTCGGGACGGATCTCCGGCGAGGCCGACGACGACGAGGCAGACGCGGCGGCGGCCGGCTCGGCCTTCTTCTCCGCTGCGGCGGCCGGCTTCTTGGCGGCCTCGGCCGCGGCCAGCACGTCCTGCTTGCGGATACGACCACCGACGCCGGTGCCCTTGATCGAGTTCAGGTCGATGTTGTTCTCCGCGGCCAGCTTGCGCACCAGCGGGGTCACGTACGGGGTCGACTCGACCGTCGGCGGGTCCGACTTGGCGGGGGCCTGCGCCTTCGGCTCTTCCTTGGGCTCGGGCTTCGGTTCCGGCTTGGACTCTTCCTTCGGCTCTTCCTTGGCCTCCGGCTCGGGCTCGGGCTCCGGCTCCGGCTCGGGCTCCTTCTTGGACGGCGCGGCCGAGGCGTCACCGATGACGGCCAGCTTGCCGCCGACCTCGACGACGTCGTCTTCCTGGGCGAGGATCTCGAGCAGGGTGCCGGCGACCGGCGAGGGGATCTCGGTGTCGACCTTGTCGGTGGAGACCTCGAGCAGCGGTTCGTCGGCGGCGACCTCGTCGCCGACGGCCTTGAGCCAGTTGGTCACCGTTCCTTCGGTGACGGACTCGCCGAGCTCGGGCATCAGGACGTCAGTGCCCTCGGCCGAACCGGAACCGGTGTCGGCGGTGGGCTTCTCGGCGGGTGCCTCTTCCTCGGTGGACGGCTCCTCGGCCGCCTCCTCGGGTTCGGGCTCGGGGGCGGCCTCGGTGGGCTCGTCGCCACCGGCCGAATCGTCCGAGCCGGCCTCGTCGGCGTCGCCGATCAGTGCGAGTTCGCCACCGACCTCGACGACGTCGTCTTCCTGGGCGAGGATCTTGGTCAGCACACCCGAGGTGGGGGCGGGGATCTCCGTGTCGACCTTGTCGGTCGACACCTCGAGCAAGGGCTCGTCGGCCTCAACGGTGTCGCCCTCCTCCTTCAGCCACCGGGTGACTGTCCCCTCGGTGACACTTTCACCAAGGGCGGGCATCTGGACGGAGAAGGCCATCGTTGTGAACTCCTGAACTCGACGTGGTGGTCTGTAGGGGGTGGCCCGTCGGTGTGTGCTCCGTGGGCACGGGGGTGGGAAGCGGTCGGGGGGACCGCCGAGACGGGTGGCGGATCAGCCACTCGTCCCCGCGGATCACCCTACCCGTACGCCGCTTGGTGGACCGGATTCGGCTCGTACTCGCGGGTAACGATTCTCAACCGTCGCCGGCATGACATGTCAGCCGTTGGCCGCGATGTCCTCGAGGACGGCTGCGATCGTGCGGACGGGTACGCCCGTGCCGCCCTTGGTGGTGTAGCCCCACGGGCCGCCGGTGTTGAATGCCGGTCCGGCGATGTCGATGTGGGCCCACTGCACGTCCTCCGGCACGAACTCCCTGAGGAAGATGCCCGCGGCGAGCATGCCGCCCCAACGGTGCGGGGTGACGTTGGCGAGGTCGGCGACCCGGGACTTGAGGTCTGCGCGCAGCTCGGCGGGCAGCGGCATGGCCCAGGCGTTCTCGCCGACGTCGGCCGACCGGGAGGCGACCCGGTCGCGGAACTCGTCGGTGCCCATGACGCCCGGGGTGCGGGTGCCGAGCGCGACCATCTGAGCACCGGTCAGGGTGGCGGTGTCGATGAGATAGTCGGGGTCGTCCTCGGCCGCGCGCACGATCGCGTCGGCGAGGATCAGCCGGCCTTCGGCGTCGGTGTTGAGGACCTCGACCGTGCGTCCGCCGTACTGGGTCAGCACGTCGCCGGGACGCTGGGCCGTCGACGAGGGCATGTTCTCGGCCATCGGCACGGTCGCGGTGACCGAGACGTCGAGGTCGAGGCGGGCGGCGAGGATGGTCGCGGCGATGACCGCGGCCGCACCGCCCATGTCCGAGGTCATCTGGTCCATGTTCGCGGCCGGCTTGATGGAGATGCCGCCGGTGTCGAAGGTGATGCCCTTGCCGACGAGGGCGACCTTCTTGGTCGCCTTCTTGCCGGCGTGGGTCAGGCGCACGAGGCGGGGGAGACGCGAGGAGCCCTTGCCGACGCCGATGATGCCGCCGTAACCCTGCGCCTCGAGTTCCTTGTCGTCGAGGATCTCGACCTTCAGGCCGGCCTTCGACCCGAGTGTGCGGGCGCGGGCCGCGAACTCCTCCGGGAACAGGTGGCTGGGCGGGGTGTTGACGAAGTCGCGGGCGATGGCGACCGAATCGGCGACCGCGATCGCGCGGTCGAGTTCGGCCTTGGCCTCCTTGGACTTCGACTCCACCAGCAGGGTGATGTGTTGCGGCGGTGTCTTCTTCGGCTTCGACGACTCCGAGCGGAACTCGTCGAACCGGTACGCGCCGAGGAACAGGCCCTCCGCGGCGGCGGCGAGGTCGACGGACGAGAGGGTGGTCGCGACCGACTCGAGGCCGTCGAGTTCGCGGACGACGATGCCGGCGGCCTGACGGACCTGGTCGGCGTCGTCGAGGTTGTCGGCGTCGCCGAGGCCGACCGCGACGACGAGGTCGACGGGCAGCGACTCGGGTGCGGCGAGGCGGGTGACCTCGCCGTGCTTCCCGGTGGCGCCGAGGGCCGTCAGCGCGGAGGTGATCGCCGCGGCCTGGGCGTCGTCGAGCACGCCGTCGCCGATGGCGAGCGTCGGCTCGGCGGTGGACTCATCCTTGCCGTCGGCCTTCTCGTCGCCGTCCGGCGCGCTGATCAGGCCGATGACCAGGGCGGCGTCGCCCTTGCCGATCGAGGTGGACAGGTCGAATTCGGGGCCGCGTACGCGGTCGACGGTGTCGTTCTTGCTCACCCGCTCAACTCTGCCACAGCGCGCCGGATGTCGGCGGCGACCGCGGGACCGGCCCGGCCGGCGGGTGCGGCCCGATACCGTGTGGGCCATGAGTGAACTCCTCGCCGGCCCCATCGCCGACCGTCACGCCGCCCTCGGTGCGAGTTTCGCCGAGTTCGGCGGCTGGAACATGCCGGTGTCCTATGCGGGCACCGTCGCCGAGCACACCGCGGTCCGCGAGGCCGTGGCGATCTTCGACGTCAGCCACCTCGGCAAGGCGCTGGTGTCGGGTCCCGGGGCCGCCGCGTTCGTGAACTCGACCCTCACCAACGATCTCGGCAAGATCGTTCCCGGGAAGGCGCAGTACACGCTGTGCTGCAACGAATCCGGTGGTGTCGTCGACGACCTCATCACCTATCTCGTGAGCGACGACGAGGTGTTCCTGGTCCCCAACGCCGCGAACACCGCGAGCGTCGTCGCGCAGATGTCGGCCGTTGCGCCCGACGGGATCTCGATCACCGACCAGCACCGCGACTTCGCGGTCTTCGCCGTGCAGGGCCCGCGCTCGCCGGAGGTCCTCGAAGGACTCGGCCTGCCCGCCGACATGGAGTACATGGCGTTCGCCGACGCCGAGCTCTCCACCGCCGACGGCGACAAGCCGGTCCGCGTGTGCCGCACCGGATACACCGGTGAACGCGGCTACGAGATCCTGCCCCGCTGGGACGACGCCGGCGCGGTCTTCGACGTGCTGCTCGAGGCGATCACCGCGGCAGGTGGGCAGGCAGCCGGACTCGGTGCCCGCGACACCCTGCGCACCGAGATGGGTTACGCCCTGCACGGCCACGAACTCAGCCCGGAGATCACCCCGGTCCAGGCGCGGTCGAGCTGGGCGGTCGGCTGGGACAAGCCGTCGTTCTTCGGACGCGACGCCCTACTCGCCGAGAAGGAGGCCGGTCCGGCGCGTCGCCTCTACGGACTGAAGGCCACCGGCCGCGGCGTGCCGCGCGCCGACTGTGCGGTCAAGCTGGGGGACACGGAGATCGGGGTGTGCACCTCGGGCACGTTCTCGCCGACCCTCAAGCAGGGAATCGCGCTCGCGCTGCTGGACACCGCGTCGGGAATCAAGAAGGGCGATCAGGTGGTCGTCGACGTGCGTGGGCGAGATCTCCCGTGCGAGGTCGTCATCCCGCCGTTCGTGCCCTCGCACGTGTGACCGCGATGTGACGCAGGTCCATGGGCCGCCTCACACGCATCGGACGGCCGCGGAAATGCTTTTGCGGCCAGCGGTACCATGGGCCCCATGACCTTGGAGTTCAACCGTACCGAGCATCCCCATCCGGTGTCGGAGAACCGTCGCGCGGAGATTCTCTCCGCCCCGGGATTCGGCCGCCACTTCACCGACAACATGGTGATGGTGGACTACGACGCGGACAAGGGCTGGCACAACGCGCAGGTACGGCCGTACGGACCGATCGCACTGGATCCCTCGGCGATGGTCCTGCATTACGGTCAAGAGGTCTTCGAGGGTCTCAAGGCCTACCGTCAGCCCGACGGTTCGATCGCCGCGTTCCGCCCGGAGGCCAACGCGGAGCGGATGCAGCGCAGCGCCGAGCGTCTCGCCATGCCGGCACTCCCGATCGAGGACTTCATCGGATCGCTGAAGGCTCTGCTCGACGCCGACAACGCGTGGGTTCCGCCGGCCGGCGGTGAGGAGTCGCTGTACCTGCGGCCCTTCATGTTCGCCTCGCAGGCGGGTCTCGGTGTCAATGCGCCGTCGTCGCAGTACATCTACTCCGTCATCGCCTCGCCGGCCGGCGCCTACTTCTCCGGCGGCATCAAGCCTGTCAGCGTGTGGCTCTCCACCGAGTACGTGCGCGCCGCTCCGGGTGGCACCGGCTTCGCCAAGTGCGGCGGCAACTACGCCGCGGCCTTCCTGGCGCAGCGTCAGGCCACCGAGCAGGGCTGCGATCAGGTCGTCTGGCTCGACGCGATCGAACGCCGCTACATCGAGGAAATGGGCGGCATGAACCTGTTCTTCGTGTTCGGCTCCGGCGCCGACGCCCGCCTCGTGACCCCGGAACTGTCGGGTTCGCTCCTCCCGGGCATCACCCGCTCGTCGCTGCTGACGCTGGCCACCGACGCCGGCTTCGCGGTCGAGGAACGCAAGATCACCACCGAGGAACTCCGCAAGGGCGTCGCCTCGGGCGACATCACCGAGGTCTTCGCCTGTGGCACCGCCGCGGTGATCACCCCGGTCGGTCACGTCAAGGGCGTGGGCGAGGACTACACGATCAACAACGGTCAGACCGGTGAGATCACCCAGGCCCTCCGCGACACCCTCACGGGCATCCAGCGTGGCACCTTCGCCGACACCCACGGGTGGATGACGGAGCTCTACCGAGCCTGAGCAAGACGCACTCAGGCCGGGCCACCCGGTTGGTGCCTGAGTGCGAGGAGCGTAATCGACGAGCCACGAAAGGCTTGGTGACATGACGTCGCCGGCCCTTCGTGGCTCGCTGCGCTCGCACCTCAGGGAGCAGAGGGTCGCGCTCGCACCTCGGGGAGCAGAGGGGTCGCGCTCGCGGCTCAGGGAGCAGGGCGGGGTCCCGCTCGCGCAAGGGATCTCCGAATCGTCAGACCAGCAGTCCGACGAGCGCGACGGCGACGCCTAGTTCGATGGTCGCCCCCAGGACGTCGCCGTTGAGCCCGCCCATGCGGCGTGCGCAGTGCCGTGTGAACGCCCACGCGAACACCACGACCGCGAGGACGACGACGAGCGCCTGTACCACCGCGGCTACGTCGAACCCGTTGTCGTGCAGTCCGATCGGCACCGTGGCTGCGGCGGCGACCAGGCACCACACCGGGATCGAGACCCGCTGCGTACCGGCGACGAGGGCGCCGAAGCCGTTCGGGTGAGCGGGGGAGATGGATCGTCGGGTGCCGACCACGGCTCCCAGCCGACCCAGGGCGATGGCGAAAGCGAGCTCGTACCACCGTGATTCGCCGACAAGGTCGGTCGACCCGGCGGCCTGTACCCCGAGTGTGAGGACGAGGGTCGCCACGCCGAACGGACCGACGGTCCCGCTGCGCATCACCTCGGCGATCCGCTCCGGCGGGCCGTAACAACCGAGTCCGTCGGCGGTGTCGGCCAGGCCGTCGAGGTGCATTCCCCGCGTGAGCGCCGCCGCCAGGACGACGACGAGAATGCCGATGAGCGCGGTGGGGAGATCGGTGAACGACAGCCCGAATGCGAGGGCTGCGGCCGCGGCACCCACCACGATGCCGACAACGGGGAGTGCGGACATCACCGCACCGCCCACCGCGCGATCCGGTGGTTGGTCCGGGTCGGTACCCGTGCCGACCGGCAGAACCGTCATCCAGCACAGTGCGGTCCGGACCGCCCGTAGCGGCGAGATCATCGCGCGACCGGACGTGTCATGGGTCTCAGGACGTCTCGGCGGCTTCGGGTACGGCCGAATCGTCGCGGTCAGTTACCCCGGCCTCGGAAAAGGTCGCCATCGAGATGAGGACGTCGGCGGCAGACTGCACGACCGGCAGCGCCAGGACCGCGCCGCTGCCCTCGCCGAGGCGCATCGACAGGTCGAGGACCGGTTCGAGGTCGAGGTGGTCGAGCGCGATCTGATGCGCGGGCTCCACCGAGCGGTGCCCGGCGATCCACCAGCGCGTGGCGCCGGGTGCGAGCTCGTTGGCGACCATCGCGGCCGCGGTGATAACGACACCGTCGAGGATGACCGGCGTGCGGCGGAGCGCGGCCTGCGCGAGGAAGCCCGCGGTGGCCGTCAGGTCGGCGCCCCCGACGGCGGCGAGGAGGGCAAGCGGGTCGTGCACGACCTTGCGGGCGCGGCGCATGCCGTCGCGGATCGCGGCGGTCTTGCGCATCCAGCCGTGGTCGTCGACACCCGTTCCGCGGCCGACGATCTCGACCGGTTCGCGGCGCGTGAGCGCACCGATGAGGACGGTGGCGGGGGTGGTGTTGCCGATGCCCATCTCGCCGGCGATCAGCAGGTCGCTGCCCGAGTCGACGAGCCGGTCGGCGATCGCGCGACCGGCGGCCAGCGCGGCGCGGGCCTCGGCGAGGGTGATGGAGTCGGTGGTGCGCAGGTCCTCGCTGCTGCGGCGGACCTTGAAGGTCGACAGATGGGGCGCGGTGTGGGCGTCGACGGACATGTCGACGACCGTCACCGAAGCACCGACGCGGGCAGCCATGACGTTGACCGCGGCGCCGCCGGACTCGATGTTGGCGACCATCTGCGCGGTCACCTCGGGCGGGAACGCCGAGACGCCGCCGCGGGCGACGCCGTGATCGCCGGCGAAGACGACGACGCTCGGCGAGGTGATCGGCGCGGGCGGACACTGGCCCTGGCACGCGGAGATCCAGACCCCGATCTCCTCGAGGCGACCCAGCGAACCCGGCGGCTTGGTGAGCGTCTTCTGGCGCTCGCGGGCCTCGAAGGCGACCGCCTCGCTCGGGGGAGTGATCGGGTCGAAGACCTCGGCGTCGGTGGGATCGGGGAGCTCGCCGTCGGTCGTGACGGGTGTCGGCTCGGCGACCGGTCCGGGCGTGACCGGGGCGGGGGTCGCCACCGGTGCTGTCGTGACCGGCGCGGGGGCGGGAGCGGGCGGACCGGACTGTGCCGCGGAAACCGGTGCGCCGGTGTGATCTTCGACGGACGAGCCGGGCAGGTCGAGCACGCGGCCGGCGACCACGAGGGACACCCGGTCGCAGGCCTGTGCCACCGCGGAGTTCAGGATGCCGAGCAGGTCCTGGAACAACCGGCCGGCCGGCGTCGGGGGAACCAGGGACAGGCCGACCTCGGAACTGATCAGCACCACGTCGGCGCTCATCGCCCGCAGCGCGTCGCAGAGCTCGGTGATGTCGGCGTCGAGGTCGATCTCCGAACCGGAGTCCCAACCGTCGACGGCGTCGATCCGCGCGGTGAGCCAGCTGCCGAGGTCGTCGATCAGGGCCGGGATGTCGGGTGCCGCGCGGAGGGCCGCGGCGAGATCGGTGGTCTCGATCGTGGTGTAGCGGGCGTCCCGGCGCTGCTTGTGGGTGTTGACCCGTGCCGTCCACTCGGCGTCGGTCGTGGTCACCGGACCGGTGGCCAGGTATCGGATCTGCTGATGCGCCCGAAGCAACGACTCGCCGTATGCGGATTTACCCGAACGCACACCGCCCAGGACGAGTGTGCGCATAGCGCGATCGGCCATCGATCAGACTTCGTCGCCGCGCGACACCGAGGGCTTGGGTGCACGCATCTTCCGCAGCTGCATCGCACGGGTGAAGGCGTACCAGCCGAGCTTGAAGCCGCCGTCCTGCGAGTCCGGATAACGTTCGGCGACACGGCGATTCACGAGACGACCGAGGATGAAACCGTCGACGGCCATCAGGACGACGAAGGCCACGAGGATCAGGTTGGTGAGCCCGGCTGCCTGCGGGACCATGAACATCAGCACGATCAGCAGGATCGCGAACGGCATGAACAGGCCGGCGAAGTTGCGGCGCGCGTCGACGATGTCGCGGGTGTAGCGACGGACCGGGCCCTTGTCGCGGGGCATGAGGTAGGCCTCGTCGCCCTCCATCATCCGCTCACGCTGCTCGAGGCGCTTGGCGCGGCGCTCCGCGGCGAGCTGCTTCTTCTCGTCCTTGGAGAGCGTGTTCTTCAGTTCCTTCTTGCGCGCGCGTGCCTCGGACCGGTTGGTCGGCGGCGGCGCGACAGGCCCACGGCGCTTCTCGGCCTCACGGCGCTTGGGGGTCGGACGGCCCTTTCCGGGGGTGGTCTTGCTGCCCTTGGCCGGCGCGGAGTCCTCGGTGGCCGCGTCGTCGGCGGCGTACGTGGTCACCGTGCTCTCGCCGGATTCCTCCGACGTCTCGTCCTTCTTCCATGGCAGCTTCACGCCTACGAGGGTAGGTGATCGCGGTTGCGGTCGAAACGCGTGGTCGTCGCTTTTCGGTGGACCCTCACCTGCACCCGAATCGGTCGCCCTGCCGGGTGGCGGTGGCGCTCCTATACTTCGTGCTCATGACCCGGGACGGAAGTCGGCGCCTGCACATCCTGATCGCGCCGGATTCCTTCGGCGACACCATGTCCGCCGTCGTGGCCGCGAACGCCATCGCCCGCGGTTGGGCGGCCGCCCGACCCGACGACACCCTCGTCCTCGCACCGCAATCCGACGGAGGGCCGGGATTCGTCGACGTCCTGGCCTCGAGGTTCGGCACCCTCGTCGCCGAGGAGGTGCACGGTCCGCTCGGCGCCGGCGTCACCGCGCACTGGCTCTTCGACGCCGCATCGTCGACCGCTTACGTCGAATGCGCCCAGGCCTGCGGTCTCCACCAGCTGGGCGGCCGGCCGACCCCGCGTACCGCGGTCGCGGCGACAACACACGGCGTCGGCGAACTCGTGGCGGCGGCCCTGGCGCACGGAGCACGACGCCTCGTCGTCGGACTCGGCGGCAGTTCGACCACCGACGGCGGTGCGGGGCTCGTCGACGCACTCGGCGGCCCGGAAGAGGCGCGCGAGCGACTCGCCGGGATCGAGATCGTCGTGGCGTCGGATGTCGAGAACCCCCTGCTCGGTGCGCTGGGTGCGGCCGCGGTGTTCGGGCCGCAGAAGGGGGCCGACCCCGAGACCGTCGAACTCCTGGAGAAGCGCCTCACCGAATGGTCGATCACCTTGAACGAGCTCGCCGGGCGCGACATCACCGCCGACGCCGGTGCCGGTGCCGCGGGTGGGCTCGGCGCCGCGCTCCTCGCGCTGGGCGGCGGGCGCGTGTCCGGGGCGACCGTCGTCGCCGAGGCCACCGACCTCGACG
>NZ_JAJQJP010000025.1:0-87391 GCF_021245825.1 Gordonia metallireducens
GGCGTGTCCGGATTGGGGGCCGGGACGGCGCGGCGGTGCGGGCGGAGCCGGCGGCGGCAGGACCGTCGCCTTGCGGACAGCGGGACGGCCCGGCACGGGCGTGACGAGAGAAGCCGCACGCACGGCGCGCTCGCGAGCGGCGGGGACGTCGTCGGCGGTCGCGGTGACCACCCCCATGCGCCGGCGATGAAAGCTCTCGGGCTTGCCGAACAGACGGATGTCGGTCTCGGGCACCGCGAGTGCCGCGGCGACGTTCTCGAATCCGATGGCGGGCTGGTCGAGCTGCCCGTAGATCACCGCCGACGCGCCGGGCGACGCCAGCGTGACGTCGACGGGGAGGCCGAGGATCGCGCGGGCGTGCATCTCGAACTCCGACAACCGCTGGGTCGCCATGGTGACCAGGCCGGTGTCATGCGGTCGCGGGCTCACCTCGGAGAAGTAGACGTCGTCGCCCTGGATGAACAGCTCGACGCCGAAAACGCCACGGCCGGCGAGTTTTCCGTCACCGAGCGCGGTGGCGATGCGGGCCGCGATCGACGTCGCGGAGGCATGCGCGTCCGGACTCATCTCGTGCGGCTGCCAGCTCTCGACGTAGTCGCCGTTGATCTGGCGGTGACCGATCGGCGCACAAAAGTGCGAGGTCAGCAGCCCGGTCCGCGGGTCGATCGCGCGCACCGTGAGAAGCGTGATCTCGTAGTCGAATTCGATGAAACCCTCGACGATGACCCGGTTGCCCTGGACCCGGCCGCCGGTGTTCGCGGTCTCCCACGCCGACGCGACGTCGTCGGGTCCACGCAGGACCGACTGGCCCTTGCCGGAGGAGGACATCACCGGCTTCACGACGCACGGGAAGCCGATCTGCCGGGCGGCGACCGTCAGCTCCTCGAGAGTGTCGGCGAAGAGGTACGGCGACGTCGGGAGGCCGAGTTCCTCGTCGGCGAGGCGCCGGATGCCCTCGCGGTTCATGGTGGCGACGACGGCACTCGCGGTCGGGATGACCTCCGCGATGCTCCGCTTGGCGACCTCGACGAGCGCCTCGGTCGCGATGGCCTCGATCTCCGGCACCACATAGGCGGGCCGATGCTTGTCGATGACGGCGAGCAGCGCCTCCGGGTCGGTCATGTCGATGACCTCCGCGTGATGCGCGACCTGCTGGCCGGGCGCATTCGCGTAGCGATCCACGGCGACGACCTCGACGCCGAGACGCTGGAACGCGATCACGACCTCCTTGCCGAGTTCGCCCGCACCGAGCACCATCACCTTGGTCGCCGTCGGACTCAGCGGCGTGCCGATGACATCCGGCGGGCCGATCGTCGGCGCCGGCTGATCCGCGCTGGTCGCGCTCTCGCTGTTCGACGTCATTCCCAAATCCTACTTGTCGCCGGTACGGGTTCTGCCACGGTGACACCCGGTTGTGCGGTGTCGTGGTGCGGCTCTCAACCGATGACCTCGTGCACGTAACACCACCTCCAGCTCTCGCCGGGTTCGACGGACCGCATGACCGGATGGGCGGTGTCGTGGAAGTGCGCAGTCGCATGCCGGCGCGGACTCGAGTCGCAGCATCCGATGTACCCGCATCGCAGACACATCCGCAGGTGTGCCCAGTGGTCCTCCCCGATCGCGAGGCAGCCCTCGCAGGAAAGCCTCTCGCCCGCCGGGGGTTCCGGCACAGGTATCGAGTCGTCCGCGACCGCGGCCAGCTCGGGGCAGCGCGCCGACGGGTCCGACGCGGCGTCGGCGTCGGGTGCCGGGCCCGACGCGTCAGCGCCGCGGGACGAGAACCGGCGAAAGATCTGCATGTTCACCATTATCAACATGGCCTCCGGCGATTACAGTCGCTCGGATGAGTGCATCGCTTCTGGTCATCGCGGTCGTCGCGTTGGCGGTGTCTGCTCTCTGCCGTCGCTACGGGTTGTCCTCGCCGCTGATCCTGGTCACCGTCGGCCTGGCGATCGGTTGGATCCCCGGCCTGCCGACGCCGGAGCTGAACCCCGAACTCGTACTCTTCCTCATCCTGCCGCCACTGCTGTACTCCGCTGCCCAGGAGAGCTCCTACCAGGCGATCCGGGCACGCTGGCGTGGGATCGCGGCACTCGCCGTGGGTCTGCCACTCGTGACGACGGTGGTCGTCGGGTTCGTGGCCCACCTGACCGTCCCCAACCTCCCACTGACCGCGGCACTCGTCCTCGGTGCCGTGGTCGCGCCTCCGGATGCGGTGTCGGCGCAGGCGATCGGCCGTCGCCTCGGACTCCCCCGGCCGGTCATGACCCTCCTCGGTGGCGAGAGCCTCCTCAACGACGCCACGGCGCTGACCGCGTTCCGCATCGCACTCGCCGCCGCCATCGGCCTGACCACCTCACTGGGCGAGGGGCTGCTGACCTTCGCCGTCGCGGCGCTCGGCGGACTCGTCGTCGGCCTCCTCTTCGGCATGGCGGTCTCGTGGGTCCGGGTCTGGTTGACCGACCCTCCGATGGAGACCGCGATCGGCATGTTGGTGCCGTTCGCCGCTTATTTCGTCGCAGAACAGCTGCACTGCTCAGGTGTGATCGGCGTGGTGACGGCCGGGTTGTTCCTCGGTCAGCGTTCGGTCCGCCTCGGCTATGCCACCAGGCTCCAGGACGAAGCGGTGCGCAAGTCCATCGACGTCATCCTGGAAGCGTTCGTCTTCCTGCTCATCGGCGTCCAGATGCCGTTCATCATCGAGGGCGTCGAGGGCGAATCGTGGGTGCAGGTCGCCATCGACGCCGCCGCGGTGCTCGCCGCCACGATCATCATCCGGTTCCTCTGGGTCTACCCGGCCGCCTTCCTGCCGGGAGTCATCTTCCGCGGGAAGCTCGGGCCGGAACCGCGTCCGACGCCGGCCTCGGTCTTCGTCGTCTCCTGGGCAGGCATGCGCGGAGTGGTCTCACTCGCTGCCGCCTTCGGTATCCCGATGACAACCGAGTCCGGCGAACCGTTCCCGGCGCGCGCCGAGATCCTGCTGCTCACGTTCGTGGTCGTGGTCGGCACCCTCCTGATCCAGGGCACCACGCTGCCCTGGGTGATCCGGAAACTCGGCGTCACCGGCGACGAGCGCGCGCAGGATCGTCTCGCCTATGCCGCCGCCCAGGACCGGGCCTCGCGGGAGGCGGAACGTCGGCTGGAGGAGATCGCCGCCGACCTCGCCGACGACGATCCCAGCCGCATGCAGGTGGCCCTGATGCGCAAATGGATCACCTCGCAGCGCAATGTGGCGTGGGAGGAACTCGGCCGTGGCCCCGAGACGCTCGGCGAGAGCCCTACCGCCGCGGGCTCCCGGATCCGCACCGAACTCCTGCACCTGCAACGCAAGGTTTTCATCGAGGAACGCGACGCCGGGCGCATCGACGACGAGGTGCTGCGAATCGCGCTCCGCCGACTCGACTTCGCCGAGGGACAGGGCGACCGCGACGCCTGAATTGCTCCCTGACCTCGACACCCGCTGGTCGAGGGGGCGAGGAGCCTGCGACGAGCCGTAGCGAAGCCGGCCTGACCTCGATACGCGGCGTCCTCGCTCCGCTCGGTCGGCGCTACTCGGCCGGCGGGGCAGGAGCCTGCGGAAGCCTTTCCCGCTCCCTGAGTAGCCCGGAGCCTGCGGAGGGCGTATCGAAGGGCGAAGGGTCATCCACCTGAACGATGGCGGGGAGTTCTGCCCATGTTGCAGACGAAAAACCTGATCTAGCTTCGGTTTCCATGACAACTACGCACACCCGCCTGGCCACGGCCGGCGCATCACTCGTCCTCGCCGCCGGCGCGCTCGCCGTCGGCACGTCCACGGCCGGCGCCGCCCCGATCGCGCCGTCGTGCGACGGCAACCAGTACACCGTCACCTCGGTCGTCACCGCGAAGTCCGCCGCCACCATCTGCCAGTGGGGCAACGGTGATCTCGAATACCGGGGCGTCGCGCGCAGTTCGGGAAACACCCTGTGTATCCCGGTCTCCGGCGTGTTCGAACAGGAGAACGGCAGCGGCCGTTACTACTACGTCGCCTACAACAACGGGTACAAGTACTCCGTCTTCGACGGCCTCGGCCTCAGCATCGTCGGACCCGACGGCCTCGTGATCAGCTCCGAGGACGCCATCTGACCACCTAGCCGGTGTCCGTTTCCGCAGTCGCCTTCTCCCCCAGCGTGTTCGCGAGGGTCGCCGTGCGGTCCCCCGTGGCGGCCGCGTAGACGACCGTCTCGGCCGTCCGGCCGCGCAACGACAGGGTCTCCAGCTGGGTCCAGCGACGGGCCTCGGCGGGGTCGGCCGCCTCGACCGCGCGTCCCGACGCCAGTGGACTCGACGGGTCGCGTTTGGCGAGTTCGGAGAGCCGCGCACTCTCGTTCACCGGGTCGCCGATCACCGTGTACTCGAAACGTTCGATGGCGCCGACGTTTCCGGCCACGACGGCCCCGTAACTGACCCCGACCCCCGCGGACAGTTCGGGCACCTCGACCGCGAGGTCGGCGACGATGCGGCGTGCGGCCGCCAGCGCGGCGCCGGCCGGATCGTCGAGCTCGATGGGTGCCCCGAAGATCGCCAGCACGGCGTCGCCCTCGAACTTGTTGACAAGCCCGTCCTTGTCCTCGACGGCTCGGACGATCACCGCGAAGAACTTGTTGAGGATCTCGACGACCTCGGTCGGACGGCGCTGCGCGGCAAGGGTCGTCGAACCCATCACGTCGACGAAAAGTGCGGCGGTCACCCGCTCGGTGCCGCCGAGTTCGGGGTCCGACGACAACGCCGCCTCCGCGACCTCGTGGCCGACGTGGCGCCCGAACAGGTCGCGCATCCGTTCTCGTTCCCGCAGGCCCGAGACCATCGCGTTGAAACCCACCTGCAGGTCACCGAGTTCGGTGCCGTCGTAGACGACGAGGTCGGCGTTCTCGAGGTCGCCGGAGGTCACGCGGTTCATCCCGGATCGCACCGAACCGATCGGCCCGGTGATGCTCATCGACGAGAGCAGTGTCAGCAGGAGGCCGGTGAACAGTGCGGTGAGGCCCAGGACCGTCACCCCGATGAAGAGGTCGAGCTTGGATGTCTCGTCGCGCCCCATCCCGAATGCTACGACCAGCAGGATGCCGATGATCGGGATCGCCGACCCGACCATCCACGACATCACCGCCCGGGTCTTCACACCGGTGCGCTTGCGGCGGTGGAATCCGGCCGAGATCAGTTCGGCCACAACGGGCCGCAGGGTGAAGTCGATGAAGAGGTACGAGATGCCCACCACGACGACGCCGCTCATGCCGACGACGAAGACCGTCTTGGGGATCAGCTGCGGGTCGGCGACGCCGTACATGATCGTCAGCGTCACGGTGGCGCCCGCCCAGAGCAGACCCTGCACCAGCGACAGTCTCCAGGGCAGGCGCATCGTCCGGCGTGCGTCGCGCTTGGTCGGGGCCTCGTCGCGGATCGCCCATCGGAGATTCCGGACGCCCACCAGGGTGCCCCAACCGATCCCGATGACGAACGCGCCGAGGATGTACACGGGTACCGCGATGTAGTTCACCCACCACAGTTCGGCGGTGAACACGGTCGGTTGCGGGATGCCCACGGCGGCCAGCGCCGTCGCGACGACCGCGCCGAAAATATTCGCCACCACGATCGACGTGGTCAGCAAGGTCTGGATCCGGACGCGTTGCTTGACCCCGCTCTCCTCGACCGAGCCGAGCAGAATCGACCCGTAGTCGCGGCTCCCCCGCCTCGAACGCATGCCCAAGCTAATCACGACGACCGCGTCGACCGCCCGTCCCCGGACCCGCCGATTCGGGACGAAACGGACGATCGGCGTACGCGACCTGCAGGAACGCCCTAATCTGGAGCGACATCATCGTCATCCACGGCTCGCCGAAAGCAGCGTCATGACCGCATCCGATGTCCCGACCCGCCCGGCGCCGGTCGACATGTCCCGCAACCCGTTCCTCACCGGCGTCTTCGCCCCGCAGCGCGACGAGGTGGACGCCGTCGACCTGCCGGTCAGCGGGGAGATCCCGGCCGACCTGCAGGGCAGCTACCTGCGCAACGGGCCCAACATGCGCTTCGACCCGATCGGTTCGTATGTGTATCCGATCGACGGGGACGCCATGGTGCACCGCATCAGCCTCGCCGCCGGACGCGCGTCGTATCGCAACCGTTTCGTCCGCACCCCGATGGTCCTCGCGGAAGAGACTGCCGGACACGCCATCTGGTCGGGTATCATCGACGGTTACACCCCGTCGGCGGCGGAGGTCGGCGACGAGCTCGCGGGCACGACCCGCGAGTTGCCCGACATCAACATCGTGCGTCACGGCGGGCGGCTGCTGGCGATGGCCGAGGCGGACCGCCCGTACGAGATCTCGCCGGCCGACCTGGCGACCATCGGGCGAACCGACTGTGACGGTGCGATGTTCGTCGGCAGCACCGCGCATCCCAAGATCGACCCGTCGACCGGCGAGATGGTGCTGTTCAACTACGTACTCGAGGCGCCGTACCTGACCTGGGCCGTCGTCGGCCCGGATGGCCGGGCCACTCGCAAGCCGACCCCTGTCGACGGCATCGACGCCCCGATCATGATCCACGACATGGCCCTGACCAGCCGCTACCTCGTGCTGTTCGTGTGCCCGCTGGTCTTCGATTTCGCGTCGGTGATGAGCGGCGGGTCGTTGCTGTCGTGGCAGCCCCGGCGCGGGACCCGCATCGCACTGATCCCGCGGGACGGCACCGCGGTGCGCTGGATCGACACCGACCCGTTCTGGGTCTGGCACTTCGCCAACGCCTTCGACAATCCCGACGGGTCGGTCACCGTCGACTACGTGGAGTGGACCTATCCGGGTGGCTTCTCCGACCAGCCGACGCCCGCGGCGTCGTCCCTGACGCGAGCGGTGCTCCGCCCGGACGCCGGGATCACCAAGACCGTCCTGAACAGCTCCGAACCGGACATGGAGTTCCCGCGCGTCGATGATCGGATGCTGACGCGGGAGCATCACCGCATCGCCAGCGTCGCGAAGGGCCCGCGGGACGGCCGTGATCTCGACAGCCTGTGGTTCCACGACCTCGCGGCCGGGACGGAAACGGTCTGGACCCCGGGCGCGGCAATCGGCGAACCGGTCTACATCCCGGGCGCCGAACGCGACTACTGGGGCGCGATCGGCACCGACCCGACCGACATGACCTCGCGGTTCTACCTGCTCAGCGCCGACGCCCCGCAGGACGGCCCGATCGCCACCGTGGACCTACCGATCCGCGTTCCCGCCGGACTACACGGCGCGTGGCTGCCGGACCCCTCCGCCGGTTGAGCTGCTCGAAACCCGCGACCTCGATACGCGGCGTCCTCGCTACGCTCGGTCGTCGCTACTCGGCCAGCAGGGAACCCCCGCTCCCTGAGTAGCCCCGGAGCTTGCGGAGGGGCGTATCGAAGGGTCAGGCGATCGCGCGACGCACGATCGTCTGCTCGCGTCCCGGGCCCACGCCGATGCACGACATGTGGGCGCCGGAGAGTTCTTCGAGCCGAAGGATGTAGTTCTGCGCGTTCTGCGGCAGTTCCTCGAAGGTCTTGCACCCGGAGATGTCCTCCGACCAGCCGGGCATCTCCTCGAAGATGGGCTTGGCGTGGTGGAACCCGGTCTGGGTCATCGGCATGTCCTCATGGCGCTCGCCGTCGACGTCGTAGGCCACGCAGATCGGGATCGTGTCGATGCTGGACAGCACGTCGAGCTTGGTGAGGAAGTAGTCGGTGATGCCGTTGACGCGGGTGGCGTAGCGGGCGATCACGGCGTCGAACCAGCCACAGCGGCGGGCACGGCCGGTCGTGACGCCGACCTCGCCGCCGGTCTTGGCCAGGTAGTCGCCCCACTCGTCGAACAGCTCGGTCGGGAACGGACCCGAGCCGACGCGTGTGGTGTAGGCCTTCAGGATGCCGAGGACCGTGGTGATCTTGTTGGGACCGATGCCGGCGCCCACCGCGGCGCCGCCGGCGGTCGGGTTCGACGAGGTCACGTACGGGTAGGTGCCGTGGTCGACGTCGAGCAGCGTGCCCTGCGATCCCTCGAGGAGCACGGTCTCGCCGCGCTCGAGGGCCTGGTTGAGCAGCAGACGGGTGTCGGCGATGCGGTGTTTGAAGCCTTCGGCCTGACCGAGGACCTCGTCGACGACCTGCGCCGGGTCGAGGGCCCTGCGGTTGTAGATCTTGACCAGGATCTGGTTCTTCAGTTCGAGGGCAGCCTCGACCTTCTGCGTGAGGATCTTCTCGTCGAGCACGTCGGCGACGCGCACACCCACGCGGGCGATCTTGTCCTGGTAGCAGGGTCCGATACCGCGACCGGTGGTGCCGATCTTCTTGTTGCCGAGGAAGCGCTCGGTGACCTTGTCGATGGCCACGTGGTACGGCATCAGCAGGTGGGCGTCGGCGGAGATGAGGAGGCCGGTGGTGTCGACGTCGCGGTCCTCGAGTCCGCCGAGTTCGGTGAGCAGCACACCCGGGTCGACGACGACGCCGTTGCCGATCACGTTCTGCACGCCGGGGGTGAGGATGCCGGACGGGATGAGGTGCAGGGCGAAGGTCTCACCGGAGGGGAGTACGACGGTGTGGCCGGCGTTGTTGCCGCCCTGATACCGGACAACCCAGTTGATCGAGCCGCCGAGCAGGTCGGTGGCCTTCCCTTTGCCCTCGTCGCCCCACTGGGCGCCGATAAGCACGATCGCGGCCATGATTCAGGTACTCCTTTGTGTGGCGCGCTTGAACTGATCAGAACAAACCTCACCAACACTACTGTGTTCAGGCTCCCGATACCCTATCCGCGTGTCTTTCGCCCTGATCACCCAAGCCAGTCGCGCCGACGACAAGAAGGCGATCCGTGCCGCCGTGGCCGACGCCCTGTCCGATTCCGCCGTCACCCGCCTGATCGTCGAACCTCGTGTGGCCGAACGAATCGCGCCCACCCTCGCCGAGGAGGCCGACACCTTCCTGGATCAGGTGGTGGCCGCCCTGATGACCTCCGAGCGCCTCGACGTGGAAGTGGCGTATGTCTCGGCGGAGGCGACCGCGGCGACCCGCCGATACCGGCTTCCGCACGGGCCGGCCGCCCGTGAGCTCGCCGAGAACGGCACCGCGAGCCCGGTGCCCCTCATCCGTGACGACGCCGCGACGGTCGTCCTCGGCAGCGCGCGTCACCTCGGCGCCGAGGGCGCCAAGTTGCACGGTGAGTCCTACGTCGACAGCGAGCGACTCTTCGACGGCGAGGTCCGTTCCATCCTCATCGAACCCACGCTCGAGGCCCCCGGTCTGCGTGCGCAGGTCGAGCGGTTCCTGCTGCCGGGCAAGTGGTTCGCCGGACGCGCGGTGCAGACCGGCGGCACCAACATCGTGGTCGAACGTGAGGGCGTGGTGAACGAACGCGTGCTGAAGCGGTCGACGTTCTACCGGCACGTCACCGATCTGTTGCTCGTCCGCCCCTGACCGGCCCCGGTCAGCCGACCGGGATCGGCGCCGGCGCCGGGGTGGTCTCGTCGCCGGCGGTCTCGGCGATGCCGGTCTTGGCGGCGGCTTCGACCTCTGCGTCGCTGCCGGTGGTCAGGTGCAGGTCGTCGCGGCGGATCAACGACGTCGCGACGACGCTGATGACCGCGGTGAGCACGAGGTAGCCGGCGGCCAGCCACGGCGGTCCGGAGGCCGCGCCGATCAGTGCGGTCAGGATCAGCGGGGTCAGACCCGAGGCGTAGATGCCAGAGAACTGGTAGACCACCGACAGACCGGTGTAGCGGACCCGGGTCGGGTACAGGCTCGCGAACAGCGTGCCCTGGGCGCCGTAGAACAGGGCGTGGATCACGCCGAACACGATCACGAGTGCGACGGTGAACCAGACGAGGTTCTCGGTTCCGAAGAGGGCGAACACCGGATAGACCGACAGCCCGTAGGCGGCCATGCCGGCGAGGTAGACCGGTTTTGCGCCGTATCGGTCGGTGAGTTTTCCGGAGACCGGGAGAAGGACCGCCATCACGAGGGACGCGATCGTCACGGCCACCAGGACCGGGACCTTCTCCATGTCGAGTTCGCTTGTCGCATAGGCGATCGCGAAGACGCCCCAGGTGTTGAAGGCCGATCCCTCGCCCCAGCGTGCGAGCAGTCCGAGCACGGTGTTGCGGGTGTTCGGCGGGAGCACGACCTCGCGGATCGGTGCCGTCGACTTCTGCGCGAGTTCGGCGACCTCGGCGAACGCCGGCGTCTCGTCGACCTTCAGCCGCACCACGAAGCCGATGACGACGAGCACGATGCTCACGAGGAAGGCGATGCGCCAGCCGTAGGTCAGGAAGGCGTCGTCGTCGAGCGCCACCTGGAGCAGGGCGAACACACCCGTGCCGAGCGCGAGGCCGAGGGCGAGTCCGATCTGCGGGATGCTGCCGAACAGACCGCGCTTGCGATCGGGGCTGTGCTCGACCGCGAGCAGCACGGCGCCGGCCCACTCGCCGCCGAGCGCGAAGCCCTGCACGATGCGCAGCAGGAGAAGGAGGATCGGGGCGACGACACCGACGGCCTCCGCGGTCGGCAGCACACCCATGAGCGCGGTGGCGATGCCCATCATGACCATCGTGATCGCGAGGGTTCGCTTGCGGCCGATCCGGTCGCCGATGTGCCCGAAGATCACGCCGCCGATCGGCCGGACGACGAACCCGACCGCGAAGGTCGCGAACGACAGCAGGGTTCCGACGAAGGAACTCTGGTCCGGGAAGAACAGCTGGTTGAACACCAGGCTCGCGGCGGTCGCGTAGAGGAAGAAGTCGTACCACTCGACGGTGGTGCCGAGGAGACTCGCGGCCACGACCGTGCGGAGTCGCTTGCGGCGCTCGGCGTCGGTCTCGTGGGCCGTCGGGGACGCGGAAGTCTGCTGAGGTGAGGCCATGACCGGCCTACGGTATCGGCGACGCGCCGTTCCTCGTCGACTACGAATCAGCGTGAGCGTAAACCGTCGCGCACTTGCGCGGGACGACCTTCGACGTTCCGCGTGTCAGGACTCGAAGTAGTCGTCGAGGGTGACCATCCGCAGCTTTCGCTGACGGATGATGTCGACCAGTTTCGGATAGACCTTGGTGACCGGATCGTGGTTGGCGTGGCCGATCACCAGGGTCTGCGGCCGGAAGTACTTGCGGGCGCACTGCACGAGGTACTTCTCGGTGACCAGGCCGGAGTCGGACAGTGAGCCGTACCAGAGTGTCGGCATGGTGTAGCCGAGATCGGCGGCCACGGCGTCCACCGACGCGTTGTGATAGCCGAACGGCGGCCGGTAATAGGGCGTGCCGTCGACGCCGTACTGGTTCTTCAGGAACCGCTTGGTCCGGCCGAGTTCGTCGGCGATGCCCTTGGCCGAGAGCTCGGTGAGCGCCGGATGCGTCCAGGTGTGGTTGCCCAACTGGATCTGCCCGGATTCGACGAGCGGCCGCAGTTCTGCACGGTGGTCGGTCCAGCCGTCGAACGACCCGGTCACGAAGAAGGTGAAGCGGGCGCCGGTGTCCTGGGCGAACTTCACGTAAGCGCCGATGACCTCGGAACTGGCACCGTCGTCGACCGTGAGCGCGATGTGCCGGCCCTTGCCCGGCAGGCCGGTGATCGGCTCGTCGGGCAACGGGTGGCGGGTGCCGACCGCCGGGGGCAGCAGCTCTGCGGGTGACACCGACGGCGTGGTCGATGGAGGTGCCGGCGGGGTGGGCGGAAGTGGGGTCGGGGGCGTGATCTCGGCGGCCGGGACCGGCGAGGCGCAGCCGGACAGGGTGGTCGTGGTCAGGGCGCCCACCGTGCCGGCCGCGAGCATCGCGAGGAAGTCGCGTCGTTCCATGCAGGGAATTTAAGGCATACCCGACATTTTCGACTCACCGACGCGGGCTCACCACGTCATCTCGTCACGACATCGTCCCTGATCGTCGTTGTCGACCTGCACGGTGGCGTGCTCGAGTCCGTGGCGGGCCAGGACGGCCTGCGCGGCGGGCAGCACCTCCGAGTTCGGCCGGGTGCTGCCCAGGTGCACGGTGGCGACGTCCATGCCGGTGGTCAGCGTCCAGACGTGCAGGTCGTGGACATCGTCGACGGTGGGGATACCGGCGAGGTCGGAGCGCAGCGTCTCCACGTCGATATGTGCCGGCGCCTGCTGGTTGAGGATGCGCAGGGCGTCGATCGCCAGCCGCAGCGCACGCGGCACCACCCACAGGGCGATGAGGACCGCGACCACGATGTCGGCGTAACCCCAGCCGGTGGTGAGCGCGACGATGCCGGCGATCAGGACCCCGACGCTGCCGACGGCGTCGGCCAGGACCTCGAGGTAGGCGCCGCGGACGGCGATGGACTCCTTGGCGTCGGCGCGGAGCAGGAGCATCACGCCGAGGTTCACAGCCAGACCCAGCAGGGCGACGATGATCAGCGTCAGGCCGGGGACCTGCGGATCGTTGCCGATGCGCTCGATCGCCTCGATCAGGACGAAGGCCGCGACCCCGATGAGCAGGACCGCATTGGCGACGGCGGTGAACACCTCGGCCCGATGCCAGCCGAAGCTACGGGTGTCGGTGGTGCGGCCGTGACGACCCAGCAGCAGGGCGATCAGACCCATGATCAGGGCGACGACGTCGGTGAGCATGTGTCCCGCGTCGGCGATCAGGGCGAGCGAGTTGACCAGGATGCCGGTGACGAGCTCGACGACGAAGAATCCGCCGATGAGCGCTACCGCCAGCGCCATCGGCCACAGGCGCCGCTCCCCTGCGGCACCGGCGCCGGGGGTGTGGGAATGCGAATGTGAGTGACCCATGATGGCGGTCAATATATGCGGAAGTTCGCATATGTGGCAACAGGCCTACCGCGTTCCGATGTGTCGATCTCAGCTTCGGAGGGTGGCGAGTGCCGACGAGCGTCGTAGGCCGGCGATCATCAGCAGGTCGACGAGCAGGGAGCGGATCTCCGCGAGCAGCGCGGCCTCGGAGAGTTGGCTGTTCACGGCCAGGTCCGTGCGCGCCTTGCGCACGATCGAGCGGATGACGCGTGCGGCCTCGACGGGATCGGGGTCCGCACCGGGATCGGCCAGCATCATCTCCCGGAGCACCTCGAACGCGCCGCCCACGTCGTCGATTATCTCGATGATCGCCGGCTGCACCCGTTCCCCGCGCTGGGTGACGGCCAGGGACCTGCGCGCGATGATCCGGAAGTTGCGGACCGCGTTGTCGATCGGGTCGGCGGTCCTCACCAGTCGGTCGAGCCGGTCGCGCGAACTCCAGTACAGCGGCGAGATGCGGGTGACCTCGCGGCCGCCGGTCATGTCGGTGCGCATCTTGTTGATGGCCGCCTGCGTACCGCGCGCGGTCTCGAGCGCAGCGGCGATCGTGCCCGCATCGGCGGCGCGCAGCCCCTCGGCAACCGACCGGGCCGTGTCCCGGATGGTGAGCAGCACTCCGGCCGCGTCTTCTCGCGCCCGATTGGCCGGGTTCACCGGGAACAACGCGGCCACGAGTATGCCGACCACACCGCCGATCAGCGCGTCGAGCGCCCGGTGGAACCCGGCGACACCGCCGGGCGGCAGGAGGGTCGCCACCAGGACCGCCGACGACGCCGCCTGCATGGGGATCAGCAGCCCGTCGTCGAGCACCACCGCCAGCGACATCGCCAGGATGACGACCACCATGATCTGCCAGGCGCCCTCACCGACCCAGCCGATGAACAGGTCACCGACGAGGATGCCGATCGCGACGCCGCCGACGAGCTCGACCGATCGGCGCCAGCGGCGTCCCAGACCCAGTCCCAGCGAGATGACCGCCGCGATCGGGGCGAAGAACGGGTCGGGGTGCGCGAAGACGTGCGTCGCGATCCACCAGGCGATTCCCGCCGCCAGCGCACACTGGATGATCGGGATCAGGGAGATCTTCAGACGACGAAGGCGTCGTCTCAGGGTTGCGGGCAGGGAGTCGTAGACCCTGCGCGGGAACCAACCGCTCGCGGCTGCCGACATTCGACGAGTCGCGGGTCGGTCAGACCAGGCCGAGCTCGGCGGCCGCCCTGGGGTCGCTGTCGTTGAGGAGGTCGAGGCAACGCAGGTGCTCGTCCTCTTCCCCGATCAGTTCGGCGGCCCGGGCGAGAGCACCGACGCATCGCAGGAATCCGCGGTTGGGTTCATGGCTCCACGGGACGGGACCGAAGCCCTTCCAACCGTGCCGACGCAGCTGGTCGAGCCCGCGGTGGTAACCGGTCCGCGCGTAGGCGTAGGCGGCGATGACCGCACCGGTGTCGCCGGCCTCGCCGGCTGCGGTCGAGGTCTCGAGCGCCGCCTCGGCGAGATACGCCCAGGCGATGGAGGCGGTGGGATGGGCGGCCGCGACCTCGGCCGGGACTGCCCCGTTGAGCAGGTCCGACTCGGCGTCGTCGTCGCCGGTGAGCAGAACCGGTTGCGGGCCGAGGAGATCTCCGAAAGACGTCATGTACCCATTCAAGCATCGAGGCCGCTCGGGTGACCGCATCGACCGAACGCCGTAGTGCTGGACCGGCCGACGATTCGCTAGGGTGAATGGCGCAATCGGTCCTGTCACCGGGCTACTCGGTGGCCGGACCGAAACCATGCGATGGGCAGAATGCGGGGTGATCAGTCGATGGCTCGATCCGACAAGCCGAGAGCCGCTGTCACCAAGGCACTTTCGACGCTGCGTCAGGCCCGGGACGAACGTCGTTCACGACGGAGCGGTCGAACGGGCGCCGACGCCGGGCCCGCTGCGTCCGCCCCCGGTGGCGCGGATGCACGTCGAGATCACTCCGGCCGACCCGACGCAGGTCCCGGCGACACACCGGACACCACCCCGTCGCCGCCACCCGAACCCGCAACGGAGACCGGCCAGGATTCCGGATCTCGCCCGGACATCGCGAACACCACCCCGGATACTGTTCCGACCGGCGACGACGCCGGGAACCAGAGCACCAGCAGAGAGGGCCACGAGCCAGCCGTGGACGATCCCACCCAGAACGACACCGCCGAGAACCGGACCGACGACGCGGCGGACACCGGCAAAGACGCCTCCGACGCGCAGACCTCTGCGAAGGAGGCGCCGGCCAAGGCACCGAAGCCCAAGGGTGGGCGCGGGATCGACGGTGCGACCCAGATCATCAGCCGCGACAACCTGCCGTCGCCGGAGGATCTCGAGGATCTGGACTCGATCGACCCGCTCGGCACCGATGACGAAGCCACTCCCGATACCGAACCGGCCGACGCCGAGGAGACGCCGGCCGAGCCGGTGAGCAAGCCCGCCCGGCTGGGGCCGAGCGACTCGAAGACCACCGTGATCCGCCGGGAGGATCTCCCCGACCCGAGCGAGCTCGAGGATCTCGACGACATCGACGCGACCTCCGCGGCGCCCGAGCCGGAAGCCGAGGCAGAGGCAGAGGCAGAGGCGGAGGATGCCGCCGAGGTTGCGGCCGACGAACCTGCGGAGCACGGGGGCGCCGCCGAGCACGCGGACGCAGACGAGACGGGCACGGTCGAGACGGGCGCGGACGAGACGGGCGCGGACGAGACGGGCGCGGTCGAGACGGACAGCGCCGAGTCGACCGCGGAAGCCGCCGACGAGACCGCCGAAGCCGAGGAGCCCGACGACACCGACGAGTCGGGGGCCGGCGCAACTGCGGTCGCGGCCGGCGCGGTGGGTGCGGCGGCCGCCGGTGTGGCCGTGGCCGGTGGCACCGACGAGGAGAACCCCGGCGAGGACGCCGCCGACCAGACCGACGCCGAAGCCGAGTCCGCGGATTCCGTCGTCGACGCCGAGGCCGGATCAGGCCCGGCGACAGGCGACGCCGAGGACTCCGACGAGACCGCAGCCGAGACCGAGGAGCCCGTCGAGGCCGTTGACGAGGTCGAGGAAGCCGAAGCGCAGCTCGAGCCGACCGAACCCGAGGTCGCGGACGCAGAGCCCGAGGTCGCCGAAGCCGAGGAAGAAGTCGGCACCCCGGCCGACGACGAGGCGCCGACCGAGGCACCCACCGAGGCGATGTCGCTGGCGAAGGTCGAGGACGATCACGCGACGGCTGCGCCGACGGACGAGCCCGCCGACGACTCCGATGCCGCCACGAAGGTCATCCCGGCCGCGGCTGCAGGTGCGGCCGCGGCCGGAGCCGCGACGCCGGACGAGCGCACCGACACCGTCCCCGAGCCGGCGGTGACCGCTCCGTCGACCGGTGAGTGGACGACCACGACCCAGCAGCCGCAGGTCATCCCCGGCAGCAAGCCGTCGAAGACCACCAAGAAGCGCGGCAAGGGTCCGCTGATCGCCGTCGTCGCGCTCCTCGTGGTGATCGTGGCGGCCATCGGCGGCATCTTCGCCTACCAGAACATGACGGCGACCCCGCCGGCCGACGAGGCCGCCGAGGTGGCGCTCGACTACACGACCGCGCTGTACGAGGGCGATCTCGAGACCCTGCGGTCGGTCACGTGTGGCGAGCTGCATGCCTTCTACGAGGACTTCGACGCTGACGCCTACCAGAAGACCTACGACGCGCAGAAGGCCCGCAACGAGCTCGTCCAGACCCAGGCGATCAACGCCGTCCGGGTCGTCGAGGGCGGCGATCTGGCGGTCGTCGAGGTCGTCGCAGTGCACACGAGCTCGCCGGAGACCCCCGAGACGGTGACACTGAACCTGCAGCGCGAAGGCGATGACTGGAAGGTGTGCAACCCCACGTGACCGGCGGTCAGGGGTGGGGTCCCCCGTCGACCACACCCCCGCCGCCGCATCATGTCCCGGACCCGGTCGGGTACGACGCCCCGCCGGAGTACCAGGAGCACCCATCGGATGTGCCCGCGTACTTCACCCCCCGTCGGCCGACACCGCCGACCACACCGCCGCCGGTGTCGAGCGGCCCGTCGCGGCGCATCCGGCCCACACACCCTCGGAGCACGGGTGCACGTTCGGGTTCACGCACCGATCCCGCGGTCCTCGTCTCCGCGCTCGTGATGATCGCGCTGGCGCTGGCGGTGATGGTCGGGTTGCTGACCTCCTGATTCGGGCCACCTCCGTTTCGCCTCCCCGGCGTTTCACCTCCCGGATGTCGGGTAAGCGCCGGACCGAGCCACGTCGAGCCCGCTGCGTGACACCCGCCGAATTCCCGGGAGGAACGCCATGCCCCGATCACTGGCCGACCAGACCGAAGACCAACTGGGTGGACGCCGCTCGGTCCTGAGCCGCCAGAAGCGGGACCACGTCGAGCTGGACCGCCTCATCAAGGCCGCCGAGAGCGCCTCCGGGCACGACCGCGAAGCGGTACTCAACGAAATGTGCCGACTCGTCTTCCCCCACGCCTTCGCCGAGGAGGCCGTGCTGTGGCCGGCGATCCGCCGCCGCCTCGCCGACGGGGAACAGCTCACGCTCGAGATCGAGAAGGAGCACCAGGCGATCAACGAGCTCTTCACCTCGCTGGAGACCCTCGACGTCGACTCCGATGAGCACCACCGACTGTTCGCCGAGATCGTCCGCCTCCTACGGGAGGACGTCCGCGACGAGGAGGACGTCCTGCTCCCCCGCTTGCAGGAGGCGACCGACCGGGACGAACTCGTGCGCCTGGGCACGTGGTGGCAGATCGTCCGGTCCACCGCTCCCACGCGGCCGCACCCGGTGGTGGCCCGACGCCCTCCGGGGAACGCGATCGCTGCGGCACCGCTCACCGCGCTGGATCGTTTCCGCGATCTGCTCGACGCGACTGCGCGCACTGACCGACCCTGGTCGTCGGCAGCTCGCTCGACCAGTCGTATCGTCGCGAGCGCCGCGGGTGCCATCGAACACATCCCGCCGCTGACGCGGGGTGAGCGCCCGGCGACCAAGATGTCCCACACCGGCAAGCACCGCCGCTGACCCGAGGCGAAACCGGACATGCCCGAAAACAGTTCTGCCCGCACCCTTTTCGGAGTGCGGGCAGAATCGTGTCAGACGGTCAGGCGGTCAGCGACTTGCCGTTCGACTTGAGGTCGTTGCACGCCTCGACGACGCGCTCGCTCATGCTGGCCTCGGCCTTCTTCGACCAGCTGCGCGGGTCGTAGACCTTCTTGTTGCCCACGTCGCCGTCGACCTTGAGGACGCCGTCGTAGTTGCTGAACATGTGGCCGGCAACCGGGCGGGTGTAGGCGTACTGGGTGTCGGTGTCGACGTTCATCTTCACCACGCCGTAGCTCAGCGCCTCGTCGATCTCGCTCTTCAGCGAGCCCGAGCCGCCGTGGAAGACGAAGTCGAAAGGCTTGGCACCGTCGGCCAGACCCAGCTTCTTGGCGGCGACCTCCTGGCCGGTGTTCAGCACGTCGGGACGCAGCTTGACGTTGCCCGGCTTGTAGACGCCGTGGACGTTGCCGAAGGTGGCGGCGAGCAGGTAACGGTTGCCCGAGTCGCTGGCGCCCAGTGCCTCGATGGTCTTCTCGAAGTCCTCGGGGGTGGTGAACAGCTTGTCGTTGATCTCGTTCTCGACGCCGTCCTCCTCACCGCCGACCACGCCGATCTCGATCTCCAGGATGATGTTGGCCGCGCCCGCCTTGGCGAGGAGCTCCTTGGCGATCTCCAGGTTCTCGTCGAGCGGCACGGCACTGCCGTCCCACATGTGCGACTGGAACAGCGGGTTCTGGCCGGCGTCGACGCGCTCCTGCGAGATCTGCAGCAGCGGACGCACGTAGGTGTCCAGCTTGTCCTTGGGGCAGTGGTCGGTGTGCAGGCCGATGAGGACGTCGTACTTGGCGGCGACGACGTGTGCGAACTCGGCGAGCGCCACGGCACCGGTCACCATGTCCTTGACGCCCTGGCCCGAACCGAACTCGGCACCACCGGTCGAGAACTGGATGATGCCGTCACTGCCGGCGTCGGCGAAGCCCTTGATCGCGGCGTTGATGGTCGACGACGAGGTGCAGTTGATCGCGGGGAATGCGTAACCACCCTTCTTCGCCTTGTCGAACATCTCGGCGTACTGCTCCGGGGTTGCAATGGGCATCGACGAATCCTCCAGGGTGTTGATGTGCTCTGGTGTTCGGGTTCTCTCGCCCACGGTTGGTGGGCCGTGGCGAGCAGCCGGACTTCCCGCGGCCGGACTTCCCTCAGTATGGCAGGTGCCACACCGGCGGGTGCGCCCACCATTGGGCCCCGGACCTGCGCCGTCCGCGGCTCAGGCGCGGGTGAGCAGCAATGGCGCGGCCAGCGGCGCAGACCATCGGCCGCCGACGAAGGTCAGCCCGAGCAGGCGGCGGTCGTCGAGTGCCCGGAACTCGTCGCGGACCCACCGCCAGGGCACCGGCCCGACCTGCCCGTAGGGACACACGATGACCGGCTGTCCGTCGAGCGCGATCGCCCACGGCGCCACCGCCTGCAGCGCTGGTTCGGGATGGGCGGTCGGGACCATCCCGTGGAGTCGTCTCGTGTCGCCGAGTCGTCCGCACGCCCTGGTCCCGATCCCGGCGCGATTCGCCGTCGCCGATCTCGCGGGATTCTGCCCAGGTCGCAAACGTGGGTACTCTGGGATCCCGTGATCGACTCAGCACTTGCCACCACGACCACCAACCTGGCGCTTCTGCCGGGATTCCTGGACCCGGTCAACCTGCTCAACTCGTTCGGCACCTGGATGCTGGCGGGTCTGCTCTTGGTGGTGTTCATCGAGTCCGGTTTGCTGTTCCCACTGTTGCCGGGCGACTCCCTGCTCTTCACCGCGGGCCTCATCGTGGCTGCGAAGTCGGCCGAGATCGAGCCCTTCGCCCCGCTGTGGGTGCTTCTGGTCACCATCCCGCTCGCCGCGTTCCTGGGCGATCAGGTTGGGTACTGGATCGGTAAGAAGCTCGGGTACACCCTGTTCAAACCGAACGCGCGGGTGCTCAAGGAGTCCTACATCAACGAGGCTCACGAGTTCTTCGAGAAGCACGGCCCGGTCACGATCATCCTGGCCCGCTTCGTCCCGATCGTCCGCACCTATGCACCGCTGGTCGCCGGCGCCGCCCGCATGCGGTACCCCGTTTTCCTGACCTACAACATCATCGGCGCGGTCGCGTGGGGCGCGGGCGTGACCCTGCTCGGTTACTTCCTCGGCCAGATCGAGTTCATCCGCGACAACGTCGACTACATCTTCCTGCTGATCGTCTTCGTGTCGGTGCTCCCGATCATCTCGGAGATCGCGAAGCGCATTCTGCGGGCCCGTAAGGGTGTCGTCGAGGAGGAGCCGCTGGCACCTTCGACGGATCCGGCCGTCACTCCTCCGGCCGAGTAGTCGCCTACCAGGCCTGATCCAGATCGGCGTGCTGCCGGACCCATGCGTGCATCGCGATCCCGGCAGCGACGCCGGCGTTGATGCTGCGGGTCGACCCGAACTGCGCGATCGACACCGTCATGTCGGCCTGTCGCTGCGCGTCGTCACTCACGCCGGGACCTTCCTGACCGAACAGCAGCACGCATTCGCGCGGTAGTTCCACGGTCTCCAGGGGTCGGGAACCCGGGGTGTTGTCCACCGCGACGACGGACAGACCCTCCTCGCGCGCCCAGTCGAGCAGGTCTCCTACCGTGTCATGGTGCATCAGATGCTGGTACCGGTCGGTGACCATCGCCCCACGACGGTTCCAGCGGCGTCGTCCGACGATGTGGACCGCCGCGACGGCGAACGCGTTCGCGGTGCGCACGACGGTGCCGATGTTGGCGTCGTGCGCGAAGTTCTCGATGGCGACGTGCAGCGGGTGCCGGCGTGTGTCGATGTCGGCGACGATCGCCTCACGCTTCCAGTACCGGTATGCGTCGACGACGTTGCGGGTGTCGCCGTCCGCGAGCAGTTCGGGATCGAGATGATCGTCGTCCGGGATCGGCTCACCGGGATGTTCGACCGACCAGGGTCCGACGCCGACCGGGGGTCCGGTCACCCACTCGGTGGGGCCGGCGACCCCGGCGTCCGGATCGGATGCGTCAGGCAAGGCCGAGATCGCTCAGGCCGAGCAGCGAGCGGTAGGGCACTCCCAACCCGGTGATGACCGCGTCCGCTCCGGTCGCACGGTCGACGACGGTGGCGACACCCACGACGTTGCCGCCGATCTCGCGCACGGCCTCCACCGCGGTCGACGGGGAGGCGCCCGTCGTGCTGGTGTCCTCGACGACGAGCACGTTGCGCCCGACGATGTCCGGTCCTTCGATACGCCGCTGCATGCCGTGGGTCTTCGCGGCCTTGCGCACCACGAAGGCGTCGATGTCGCGGCCGTCGGCATGCATGATCGACGTCGCGACCGGGTCGGCGCCCAGCGTCAAACCGCCCACGGCGACGTAGTCCCAGTCGGCGGTGAGTTCGCGCATCAGCCGGCCGATGAGCCGCGACGCCTCGTGATGCAGCGTCGCGCGCCGGAGGTCGACGTAGTAGTCGGCTTCCTTGCCGGAGGACAGCGTCACCTTGCCGTGCACGACGGCGAGTTCACGGACCAGTTCGGCGAGTCGCGCCCGCGCCGCCGTGTCGACCTGGGGCGGCGTGCCGTCGGAAACCGGGCTTGACGAGGACATGCGACCACTCACTCTCGAACTCTCCGGCTGTCGGCCGGTGTGCTTTGGATGACGATTACCCTACGGTGTCCGCGACGGGCGTCGGATGAGCCCTGTCGGGTCAGCTGCGGTGGCGATTGGGCCGCTCGCCGGTGTCCTCGGCGCGGCGGGGCACGTCCTCGGACTTGCGCGTCGCGGACCCGCGGACCGGCATCGGGGCCATGCCCCGGCCGGTCGTCGGGGAGGTACCGGTCGCCGGCGGTGGCTTGCGAACCGGGGCGGCCGGCTTGGCGGCCGGGGACGCCTCGGTTGCGGGAGCCGCCGCGGCCTGCCGACGACGCTTGTCGCGCATCGACTCGGTCTTCTCGTCGGCGAGTTCGGCACGCGTGGGTCCGTGCGGGTCGCGGGGATCGGGTGAGTCCTCGGGTTCGCGCATCGGCGGGAGCACCCGCAGCAAGTCGGCGAAACGGCGGACCACCTCGAGGCCGGTGTTGAGCGTCGCGGGATCGTTGGTCAGCGGCAGTGATCCGAGCGCCCAGTTGCCCTCGTTCCACAGCACCTCGACGAAGGCCGGGGCCTTGTTGGCGAGCGCGACCATCCGCCGGTCGCACACGCGACGGGCGACGTCGAGGTTGTTGGAGAACATGACGCGCGGCCCCATCGCACCGAGGAGTTCGACGTCCTCCTCGGCGGGTGCCAGCACGTCCTCGTGACGCAGGTCGACGACGACGGGTGAGGGCGAGGATCGGCGGACGGCGATCACGGTCGCGGTCTCGGCGAGATCGAAGACGACGGTCTCCACGCCGCCGTAGCGGCCGTAGGCGACGTCGCGGACCTCGACGTGATCGGGAACGTTCATCGTTGCCCGGCGAAACACCTTGCGCAGCTTGGTGTCCGTCTCGCGGAACTTGAACTCGTGCTCATCCCCCCAGATCGCACGCTGGTGCCGCGCGACGCTCGACCGCTGCCGGTCGAGCCACAACAGGACGCCGGCACCCGCGAGTGCCACGGCGGCGATCAGGAAATAGACGGTGGTCATCGCGCTACAGCCTACTATCGGCCGGGCTGCGACGACGTCATCCGCCCTATCGTCGTGTGGCCGATATGTAGCCGCGTTCTTTGTCGACGACGTTGACCAGCGTCTCGGCGAGGACGCCACCGTCGGCGGCGTCGTCCAGCCCGACGTATCGGCGCAGGTTCTCGAGGACCTGTTCCGACAGCGCCTCACGCCAACCGAGCGCGTCGCCGCTCATATGGGCAGAGATCGCGACACCCGGCAGATCCCACAGCTCACTGTCGGCGGGCAGCGGTTCGGTGGCGAACACATCGAGTGAGGCCGCGCCGAGGTGCCCGGACCGCAGCGCGTCGATCAGCGCAGGCTCGTCGACCAGCTCGCCGCGGCCCACATTGAGCAGGTGCGCGCCCGGCTTCATGGCCGCGAGCACGTCTGCGTCGATCATCCCGGCCGTCTGCGGGGTCAGGGGGGCGATGGTGACGACGTTGTCGAAGTCGCCGACATGGTCGGCGAGATCGGCGGTGGCGATGACCCGACCGAAGTCGGGGTCGGACTCCCGCGCGGTCCGTCCGCCGCCGACGACGTGCATCCCCACGGCACGGAGCAGCTGCGCGGTCGCGCGGCCGATCCCGCCGGTCCCGATGACGAGGGCCGAACTCCGCGACGTGCCGACGGTCTCCCGGTGCTTCCAGACGTGATCGTGCTGTAGTGCCATCGACTCGTGTAATCGCTTGTCGCGGGCGAGGATCGAGGCGAGAACGAACTCGGAGATGGGTCGGTCGAAGACGCCGTGCGCGTTGGTCACCACCACGTCGGACGCCTTCAGTTCGTCGAACAGCAGGGAGTCGACACCAGCCGCGCAGACGTGCACCCACCTCAGCGACGCGGTCGTCTCACCCCAGTTGTCGGCGAGCGCTCGAGAGAAGAAGTCCCACAGCACCAACACGTCCGCACCCGGGAGCGCCTCTGCGAGATCGTCTGCGACGCAATGACGTATCTCGGCGAGCTCGGCGAGCTGATCGAGGTTCGATGGCGGCGCGACACCTGGGGCACCGAGGAGCGCGAGGACCGGACGTCGGGTGCTCATGCGGCCACCGTAACCCCGACACCCCTCCGCGCGTCGAGTAGCAGCGACACCCCCTCCGCTCGTCGAGTAGGCGATGCGCCCCATCCGTTCGTTGCCCAACTACCGGTCGACGTCAACCCGACCGGCAGACCTCGACCGACGTCTGCCGGTCGGGTTGAGGTTCGGCGGTCGGGATCGACGCTGTCTCTCCGAGACCTGACTGCCCCCAACTGTCACATTGTTGACAATCGGACGATCTGCCGTCACGGTGTACCCATGACTGCAGGCGTTGACTACCCCACCCGCACCCACCAGACGGCCTCCCTCAGCCCTGCGCTCAAGCAGGCGACCCCCGTCGTCGTCGACCATGCGCTGGGATCGTGGATCCACGGCACCGACGGCCGCGACTACCTCGACTTCACCACCGGCATCGGTGTCACCAGCACCGGCCACTGTCACCCGCATGTCGTCGAGGCCGCGCAGGCCCAGTGCGCGAAGGTGATCCACGCCCAGTACACGACCGTCATGCATCCGCCGCTGCTGGAGCTGACCGAGCGCCTCGGCGGGGTTCTGCCCGCCGGTCTGGACTCCGTGTTCTACGCCAACTCGGGTTCGGAGGCCGTCGAGGCCGCGATCCGGCTCGCCCGGATGGCCACCGCGAAGCCGAACATCATCGTCTTCCAGGGCGGTTTCCACGGCCGCACCGTTGCGGCCGCGAGCCTCACCACTGCGGGCACCCGCTTCTCGGCCGGCTTCTCCCCACTGATGAGTGGCGTGCACATGGCGCCGTTCCCCTACGCCTTCCGCTACGGCTGGGACACCGACACCGCCGTAGACTTCGCGCTGCGCGAGCTCGACTACCTCCTGCAGTCCCGCGTCGCACCCAACGACACCGCCGCATTCCTCATCGAACCGGTCCTCGGCGACGGCGGCTACCTGCCGACGCCGCCCCGCTTCCTCCAGGGACTCCGCGAGCGCGCCGACCGTCACGGCATCCTGCTCATCATCGACGAGGTGCAGGCCGGATTCGGTCGCACCGGCAAGTTCTGGGGCCACCAGCACGCCGAGGGCCTGACCCCGGACATCATCATCACGGCCAAGGGCCTGGCGTCGGGTTTCCCGATCTCGGCAATCGCGGCGTCCACCGAGCTGATGAGCAAGGCATGGCCTGGCTCGCAGGGCGGAACCTACGGTGGCAACGCGGTGGCCGCGGCGGCCGCGATCGCGACCCTCGAGGTCATCGAGGCCGAGGGACTCGTGGAGAACGCCCGCGTGCGCGGCGAGCAGCTGCTCGCCGGCCTGCGGGAGGTGTGCGCGCCGTTCCCGGGCATCGGCGACGTCCGGGGCCTCGGCCTGATGGCCGGCATCGAATTCGTCTCCACCGATGCCGCCGGCAACAGGGTGCCCGACGCTCCTGCCGCTGTCGCGGTGCAGCAGGCCACCACTGCGCAGGGGCTGTTGACGCTCACCTGCGGGCCGTCGGCCAACGTCGTCCGCCTCATCCCCGCGCTGGTCGTGACGGCCGACGAGATCGATCTCGGTGTCGCGCGGTTCGGCGCGGCGCTGCATGCCGCACTAGGTTAGGCCGGTGGACATCGCAGACGAACTCGCCGATCTCGGCGTCGATGCCGACGCCTCACCACGACGTCTGGCCGAATACTCATACGACGCCTCGAATTACCGCATCCCGCCCCGGGCCGTGACGTTTCCGCGGTCCGGGCGCGAGGTCGCCACGATCGTCGCGAGATGCCACGACCGAGGCGTCCCCGTGATCGTGCGCGGCGGCGGTACCTCGATGGCAGGTAACGCCATCGGTGACGGCGTGGTCATCGATCTGTCCCGTCACCTGGATCAGGTGATCTCGGTCGATGCCGAGACCTCCACCGCCGTCGCCGGTTCGGGCATCGTGCTCACCACTCTCGCCGCACAGGCGCGGGCGGCGACGGACGGCCGATTGACCTTCGCTCCCGACCCGTCGTCAGCGTCACGGGCGACCCTGGGCGGGGCGATCGGCAACGACGCCTGCGGTAACCACTCCGTCCGATACGGACGCACCAGCGATCACGTGATCGAACTCCACCTCGTCACCGCCGACGGGATGCTGCTCACCGCGACACGCGACGGGCTGTACGCCACCGATCCCCACGACCGGGAGGCCGTGGCGCGAGCCGCCGAGATCACCGCCGAGCTACGAGGGCTCGCGTCGGACAACATGGCGATCCTGCGCACCGAACTGGAGACCATCCCCCGCCAGGTCTCGGGGTATCACCTCGCACGACTGTTGCCGGAGAACGGATTCGATGTCGCCCGCGCGCTGGTCGGGAGCGAAGGAACCTGCGCGATCGTGGTGTCGGCGAAGGTGCGCCTCGTCCCGGTCGCCACCTCCCAGCTCCTGCTCTGCGTCGGCTACCACTCCCCCGCCGACGCCGCCCGCGACGTACCGGCGATCCTCCCGTTCGCGCCGTCGGCCATCGAGGGCATCGACCGCAAGATCGTCGCCACGATGGCAGCTCGCCGCGGCCGGGACACGGTCGCGGGCCTTCCCGAGGGTTCGGCCTGGCTGTTCATCGACGTCGACTCCGAAAGTGCCGAGGCACAGGGAGAATCCGACGTCCCGGCAACCGCCAAACGACTGCTCGATCATCTGCGCGGCCAGGGTCGGATGATCGACGCCACCGTCGTCGACGACCCGGCTCGTCGTAAAGCACTGTGGCGCGTCCGCGAGGACGGCGCCGGACTGTCCTCGCGTCTGGCCGACCCCGACGACGAGAGCGTCGGTGGCAACTACGAATCCTGGCCCGGCTGGGAGGATGCGGCGGTCGCCCCCGAGCGTCTGGCCGACTACCTCGACGACTTCGCCGAACTCCTCGACCAGCACGGTCTCACCGGTGTGATGTACGGCCACTTCGGCGCCGGCTGCATGCATGTCCGCATCACGTTCGACCTGCGCACCCCCGAGGGACGCACCGTGATGGACAACTTCTGCACTGACGCCGCGAACCTCGTTGTGCGTCACGGTGGTTCGTTGTCAGGTGAGCACGGCGACGGGCGGGCCCGCTCGGCCCTGCTGCCGGTCATGTACTCGCCGGCGATGATGGCCGCCTTCGCCCGCTTCAAGTCGATCTGGGACCCGACGGGGAACCTCAACCCGGGCAGCATCATCGACCCGCCTCCCATCACCGCCGACCTCGCCCTCGCCGACGTCCCCCGGCGGACCTGGCCGACCACTTTCGACCTCGGCCACGGTTCCCGAAATGCGCCCCTGGAATCCGCCCTCAGCAGCGGCGCTGTTGACGATATGTCGGCGACGGCTCTCTCGGGGGCGGATGTCAGGGGCGGTTTCGAGGCCACACCCGAACTCCCACTCCTCGATCCGTTCGTCCACGCCGTCCAGGGCTGCATCGGAGTCGGCCGATGCCGCGCCGACACCGGCGGCGTCATGTGCCCGAGCTACCGGGCGACCCGCGACGAGAAGGATTCGACGCGGGGTCGTGCCCGCGTCCTCCAGGACATGGTGCGCACGGCCCCATCGGTCGACGAGGGATGGCGCTCACCCGAAGTCGCCGACGCCCTCGAATTGTGCTTGTCCTGCAAGGCATGTTCGACGGACTGCCCGACCGGTGTCGACATGGCCACCTACAAGTCGGAGTTCCTCGACCACCACTACCGCCGTCGACTTCGCCCGCTGTCGCACTACTCCCTGGGCTGGATGCCGGCCTGGCTGTCGGCGACCGGAACGGCTGCGCCGCTGATCAATCGCGCGCTGTCGTCGAAGATCAGCGGCCTGGCGGCCCGCGCCGGTGGCCTCGACCCTCGCCGCACGATGCCGGCCTTCGCGACCCGGCGCGCCCGCAAGGCCCATCTCGACGACCTCGCCCCGGTGTCCCCGACCTCGCAGATCATCCTGTTCGTCGACTCGTTCACCCGCGCCTTTCGGCCGCAGGTGGCCGCCGCCGCCGCGGAGGTCCTGGGCGCGACAGGCGAGCAGGTCGGTTGTTCGGCGGAGAACTGCTGTGCCCTCACCTGGATCTCCACCGGGCAGTTGGGCAAGGCCCGCAGGACTCTTCGACGCACCGCCGCGAATCTCGACGACGGTACCGACCGACCCATCGTGGTGCCCGAGCCGAGTTGCGCTGCCGCACTGGCGAAAGATCTGCCCGAACTCGTCCCCACCGATAGCGCCCGGCGTGTGGCCGCCCGGGTACGCAGCTTCGCCGCCCACCTCCCGACCCTGCTCGACGCGGGATGGCAACCGCCGGCCCTCCCGGACGAGGTGACCCTCCAGACCCATTGCCACGAGTACGCGGTCTTCGGCGCACGCACCGGCACCGCCGCTCTCGAAGCGCTCGGCGTCACCGTGCACTCGGCCGACGGGTGCTGCGGTGTGGCGGGTAACTTCGGCTTCGAGAAGGGCCATTACGAGGTCAGCATGGCCGTCGCGGAGAACGGTCTCGCACCGGCGCTGCGCGACGACCCGCATCGACCCGTCGTCACCGACGGATTCAGTTGCGCGATGGCGGTCGAACACCTCGCCACGGTCGACGACGGACTGGCCGACGCACGCGAGATCCGCGGGGTCCACCTCGCCGAACTTCTCACCTCCACGACCCGACCCCCATCAACCCCCGACGAACCGAGGAGAGTCCGATCATGACGGCCATCGCCACCACCCAGGTCCCCGACGCCATCTCGTCCATCCACACGGATCTGTTCATCGACGGAGAATGGGTTCCGGCCGCCGCCGGCGACCGGTTCGACGTGCTCAATCCCGCGACCGGCGAGGTGCTCGCACAGGTGGCCGACGCCGATGCGGCCGACGCCCGACGCGCACTCGAGACCGCGGCCGCGCATCAGGCCGAGTGGGCGGCCACCTCGCCGCGCAGCCGCAGCGAGATCCTCTATCGCGCATACGAGATCATCATGAGCCGGGTCGACGAGATCGCCTCGGTGATGACGGCCGAGATGGGCAAGCCGCTCGCCGAGGCCAAGGGCGAGGTCGCCTACGGCGCCGAGTTCTTCCGGTGGTTCGCCGAGGAGGCCGTGCGCATCGGCGGCGACCACACCACCACCGGAGACGGCGGGACCCGCATCGTGGTGAGCAAGCAGCCCGTCGGCCCCTGCATCCTGATCACGCCGTGGAACTTCCCGCTGGCCATGGGAACCCGCAAGATCGGTCCGGCGGTCGCGGCCGGCTGCACGATGGTTCTCAAGCCTGCCGAGCTCACCCCGCTGACCACCCTTCTCCTCGCCGACATCCTCGTCGAGGCGGGTCTGCCCGCCGGCGTGCTGAATGTCGTCACCACCACCAATCCGTCGACGGTGGTCACCGAGTGGATGGACAGCGGGCTCGCCCGCAAGGTCAGCTTCACCGGCTCGACCGAGGTCGGCAAGACGCTGCTGCGGCAGGCCGCGGGAACGGTCATGCGCACCTCCATGGAGCTCGGCGGCAACGCCCCGTTCATCGTGTGCGCCGACGCCGACATCTCCCGCGCGGTGGACGGACTCATGCTGGCCAAGATGCGCAACACCGGCCAGGCGTGCACCGCGGCAAATCGGATCTTCGTGCACCGCAGCGTGATCGACGAGTTCACCGAGCAGTTCACGGCGAAGATGGCCGCACTGAAGGTCGGCGACGGCGCCGCCGACGGAACGCAGGTCGGACCGCTCGTCGAACCCAAGGCCGTCGCGAAGGTCTCCTCGCTCGTCGACGACGCGGTGTCCAAGGGCGCCTCTGTGGCCTGCGGCGGAGAGGTACCCGAGGGCCCCGGCTTCTTCTACCCGCCGACAGTGTTGACCGGTGTCGGACTCGACGCCGACCTGGTGCGCAACGAGATCTTCGGTCCGGTCGCGGCGATCATCCCGTTCGGCGATGCCGACAACCCTCTCGATCCGGCGGCCGACGACGAGGTGATCTCCCTCGCCAACGACACCGCATGGGGTCTGGTCGCCTACTTCTTCAGCCAGGACGTCGACCGTTGCGCTCGCCTGTCGGCGGAGCTCGAAGCCGGTATGGTCGGGGCCAACACGGGCATCGTGTCGAATCCGGCCGCACCGTTCGGCGGTGTCAAGGAGTCCGGCCTCGGCCGCGAGGGTGGCCGCGTGGGCATCGAGGAGTTCCTCGACATGAAATACACGGCGACGCCGATCCGCCGCTGAAGACCTTCGCCGACAAGTCAATCGCCGAGAAAACCATCCTCGAACCACCGACGTGTGAGCAAGGAGTAGGAGCCCATGTACCTCGGTGCTCAGCTGTTCACCGACAGCGAGTACGAACAGCGCCTGACGAAGGTCCGTGAACTCATGGACCGTCAGGGACTGTCGGCGATCATCGTCACCGACCCGGCCAACATCTTCTATCTGATCGGGTACAACGCGTGGTCGTTCTACACCCCGCAGATGCTGTTCGTCCCGATCGAGGGCGAGATGGTCTTCTACGCCCGGGAGATGGATGCCCGTGGCGCGCACCGCACGACGTGGTTGCCCGACGATCAGATCGTCGGCTACCCGGAGAGTTACGTGCACCGGCCGCACGTGCATCCCTTCGACTGGGTCGCCTGGTCACTCCGTCAGCGGCACGCGATCGCGCCGGCGTCACGCGGCGGCTCGGTCGGCCTGGAGATGGACTCGCACTTCTTCTCCCCCAAGGCCTATCGCGCACTGCACAATGCGATCCCGGAGTGGAAGCTGGTCGACAACTTCGAGTTGGTGAACTGGGTGCGGTCGGTGAAGTCCGAGGCCGAGGTCCAACTGATGCGTCAGGCCGGGATGGTGTGTTCGGAGGCGATGCGCGCGGCGATCGACACGATCGATGTCGGTGTGCGGCAATGCGATGCGGCGGCGGCGATCTCGCAGGCACAGATCACCGGGACGCCGGACTACGGCGGCGACTACCCGGCGATCGTGCCGATGATGCCCACCGGCGCGGCCGCCGACACCCCCCATCTCACCTGGCATCAGGGCACTTTCGTCGAGGACGAGGCGGTGGTCATCGAGCTGACCGGCGCACACAACCGGTACCACTGCCCGCTGGCGCGGACGGTGTCGCTGGGTGTTCCGCACAAGGATCTCGACTATGTCGCGAAGGCGACCGCCGAGGGCCTGAACAACGTCCTCGAGGCGATCAAGCCGGGGGTGGCGACGCGCGAACTCGCCTCCACCTGGAATTGGACCCTGGCCAAGTACGGCCTCGAAAAGCCCTCGCGCCTGGGGTATTCGATCGGCATCGGGTATCCGCCGGACTGGGGTGAGCGCACCATCAGCATCCGCTCCGAGGACGAGAGCATCCTCGAGACCAACATGACCTTCCACATCGTCTGCGGAATGTGGATGGAGAACTACGGTTTCGAGCTCTCCGAATCGGTGCGGGTGAGCCCCACCGGCGTCGAGTGCTTCACGTCGTTCCCGCGCGAACTGATCCAGAAATAGTCACGAGCACAACCCAACCCAGAGAAGGAACGAGGTGACCAGAATGACCGCCACCCACACCGCCACCGAACCCGTGAACGACGTACGGCATTCCGGCCCCACCCTGCCTCTGGCCGGGCGGACGAAGGACCTGGTCGGGTCGATGATCGACTCGTCGACGTCCCTGCTGGCCGCCCAGTCCCACGACATCGTGCGCTTTGCGATGGGTTCGCCTGCCGACGAGGCCGTTCCCGCCGACGAGTTCCGGCAGATCGCCGGCGAGATCCTCGACCACACGTCGTTCACCTACGGCGCCACCGAAGGCGAACCGCGGCTGCTGCAACTGCTCGTCGACTACCTGGCCACCACGCCCGACCCGTCGACCCACGACCGTCTGGTGATCACCACCGGCGGCATGCAGGGCCTCGACCTCGCCTGCAAGCTGTTCGTCGACCCCGGTGACCTGGTCATCGTCGAGTCCCCGACCTACACGAACGGGAGCGCGACCGCGCTGTCCTACGGCGCACAACTGCTCGAGGTGCCCGTCGACGACGACGGCATGCAGGTCGACCAACTCGCCGATCTGGTGGCGCACACCCACAAGACCCCGAAGGCGATCTATACGATCCCCACGTTCCAGAACCCGTCCGGCGTCACGATGTCGGAGGAACGACGCCGCGAGCTGTTGCGCCTGGCCCACACCTGGGGTTCGGTCATCATCGACGACGATCCGTACGGACTGCTCCGCTTCGCGGGCACCGACATCCCGACCTTCCAGACGCTGAGCCCCGGCGATCCGTTGATCTTCTCGGTGCGGACCTTCTCCAAGATCCTGGCTCCCGGGTGGCGCGTCGGCTGGGTCGACGCCGACCCGTCGTTGCGGCAGCTGCTCATCAACGGCAAGCAGGCGATGGACACCTGCACCAACGTGCCCAACCAGCACATCGTGGCCGAGTACATCGCGCGCGGTGGCCTCGAGGACCACCTCGCCGGCATCCGCTCGCTGTACCGCGAGCGCAAGGACGCCATGCTCGACTCCATCGCCCGTCATCTCGGCGACCGCGTCGTCACCACCAACCCGGAGGGCGGCTTCTTCCTGTGGGTGACGCTGCGGGAGGAGTTCGCCGAGATCGACACCCGGGAGCTGTTCGAGATCGCCCTGGCCGACGGCGTCGCCTTCATCCCGGGCCCGGCACTGTCGCCGGGTGGCCGGTTCCGCAACTCGATGCGCCTGTGCTTCGCGTCCAGCACGCCGGACCGGATCGACGAAGGCATTCGACGCCTCACGTCCAGTCTTGAGAAGATGGCACGGTGAGCGGTGAAAACAACTCTGAGCTGAGTCCGGCCGAGCGGTCGATGGTCGATCTGATCGACGAGGCCGCGATCACCGCGCTCACGACTGCGCTGGTGGAGGCCCCGAGCGAGAATCCCGGTGGCACCGAGGGCGCCGCCGTCGAGGTCTTGGAGAAGGCGTGCCGCGCGCTCGGGTTCGACGTCGACACCCACGAGGTGGCCGCGGGGCGTCCGAACCTGATCGCCACCCTCCCCGGCGGCGACGGCCCGGGCCTGATGTTCCTGGGCCACTCCGACGTGGTCCCCGCGGGCCCGAACTGGACCGCCGACCCGTACACCGTGCGGAACCGCGACGGTCGGCTCTACGGGCGCGGCACCACCGACATGAAGGGCGGGATCGCGTCCGTCGTCGCGGCCATGAGCGTGTTGTCACGCGCCCGCGACCACGGGGTCGAACTCTCCGGCCCGGTGCGCCTGGTGTGCACGGTCGACGAGGAGGAGCACGGCATCGGCGTGCGCGACTTCGTCGGCCGTCCCGCCGATCACGACTTCCTCGGCTGCATCGTCGCCGAACCCACCGACATGCAGATCGTCCGCGGCTGCCGCGGTGCGTCGTACATCGAGATCGACGTGACCGGTCGCGCCGCACATTCCGGCCGCCCCGCCGACGGGCGCAGTGCCATCAATGCCGCCGCGGCGATCGTCGAGATCATCCGCGCCGACCACGAACACCTGCACGAGACGCTCGACGACCTGCTCGGCTGCGGCACCTGGAACGTCGGCACCATCCAAGGCGGACAGGGCATCTCGGTCGTCGCGCCGACCTGTTCGCTCGGCATCGACCGTCGTCTGATGCCCTTCGAGGACCCCCACGTCATCGCGGAGGAACTCCGAAAGACCATCCGCGATCGGAAGATCGACACCGACGGCATCACCGTCGACGTCCGCGTCACCATGGAGATGCCCGGTTTCGCGACCGCGGCGGATCACCCGCTCGTCACCGCTGCGGTCGGTGCGGTCACCGACGCCGGCACCGCGACGTCGGTGGGCGGATGGAGCGCTGCGTGCGACGGCGGTTTCGTCAGCCGCGATCTCGGTATCCCGTCGATCGTCCTGGGCCCCGGCAACATCAACACCGACGCACATCAGCCCGACGAGTCGGTCGCCATCGCAGATCTCGTCACTGCGGCAAAGGCGTACACGCTCGCCGGGCTGAGGATGCTGGGCTGACTAGGCCCCCGACTCCGCCAGCTTCTTCTGCAGCTCGCGGAAGTCGTTCTCCCTGCTGGGGATCTCGGTGCCGCGGATCGAGCAGCCCGCGGTCTCCTTCAGGAACAACAGCGCGACCATGCCGATGGCGCAGGCGCCCATCATGTACACGGCCGGGAAGAGGTTCCAGTCGGTGCTCTCCACGACGGCATCGTTGACCAGTGGCGCCGTACCGCCGAAGGCAGCGGTCGCGACGTTGTAGGAGATCGCGAAGCCGGCGTACCGGACCTGGGTCGGGAACATGGCCGGGAAGGTCGCCGAGATGGTGGCGAGCTGCGGGATGTAGAGCGCGCCGAGGATCACGAATGCCACGATCGCCCAGACGAATCCCTGGCCCATCAGCCAGTACAGCGGTAACGCGAGGACGAACAGGCCGACCAGCGAGCCCCACCACATCGGTTTACGCCCGGTCGAATCCGACCACCAGCCGAAGAACGGGATGAGCAGCATCATCACGAGCTGCCCGATCAGGTTGACCACGCTCGCCGACGTCTCGGTCAGGTTGATGGTGTTCTGCAGGTAGGTCGGCTGGTACGCCAGCAGCGTGTAGTTGGCGACGTTGAGCGCGATGACCATGCCGAACATCGTCAGGATCGGTCGCCGGTAATTGACGAGGAGATCCTTGAACCGGGTCCATGCCGAACCCTTGATCTCGTCCTCCTGCTCCAGCTCCTGGAAGACCGGGGTGTCGTCCATCTGCGAACGCAGGTACAGACCGATCAGGCCCATCGGCAACGCGAACAGGAACGGGATGCGCCACCCCCACTGGTCCATCTGCGAATCGGAGAGACCCAGCTGCAGGAGCAGGACGAATGCCGTACCACTGCAGAAACCGGCGAGGGTGCCGAACTCGAGGAAGGACCCGTACTTGCCGCGCTTGTTGTCCGGCGCGTACTCGGCCATGAATGTTGCCGCACCGCCGTATTCACCACCGGTCGAGAAACCCTGGATGACGCGGAGCAAAATCAACAGGATGGGCGCCCACACCCCGATCGACGCGTGGGTGGGCAACATGCCGATGAGCGCGGTGGCACCCGAGATCAGCAGAATCGTCATGGCGAGAACCGATTTGCGACCGATGCGGTCGCCGATGGGCCCCCAGATCATGCCGCCGAGCGGACGGAGCACGAAGGAGATCGCGAAACCCAGCATGGTGCCGATGGTTCCGAAATCACCAGGGAAGAAGGCCTGGGTCAGATAGACCGAGGCCGCGGCGTAGACGCCGTAGTCGTACCACTCGGTGGCGTTTCCGATGGCCGAGGCACCGATGGCCTTGTGGAGTAGTTTCCGTCCCTCGGGTGACTCCGGGTCCGGGGCGAGCTGCTCATAAGTGTCCGCTGGTGTCGTGTCGCTCATCTGCGCTTCCTGAATGTCATCGGGGGCCATAACCCGCCCCGCGCTAGGTCATTCCCCGTTGGTGGACCCCTGTGCACGGACGGCAGGCTGCTCGACCATCCATGGACATCCGGACCGCAAGCGATCAGCTCCCGGACGCGGTGAGATCGCCGGCGTCGTCGCCGTCACCGATCAATCGACGCAGCCCATCGGCCATGTGCTCGATCATCAGCGCATCTGCCTTGGCAGAATCCCCCGCAGCTATGGCGTCCACCAACGCCTGGTGTTCGTCGATCCGTTCCTTTCCCGATGAATATGTTCCTCGCATGGCTCGCAAGCACATTCGTGTCTCCACGAGGATCGTCTCGTGCAGACGCGAAAGGCGCTGGCTTTCCGCGAGTTCCACCAGCGTCTGGTGAAATCCCATGTCCGCCTCGGCCATCCCGGCCCCGTTCGGCTCGTCGACGAACGCGCGCATCGCCTCCGCGGCCTCGTCCAGCGCGGCCACCGCCTCCGACTCGCGGTGCGCGATGACCTGTTGCACGGCAGCACGTTCCACCGCCGTGCGCGCGACGTACATGTCGCGGATGTCGTCTCTCTCCATCGAGACGACGAACAGGCCCCGGTTGCGATGGCTGACCAGCAGCCCCTCCGCGGTGAGACGTTGCATGGCCTCACGTAGCGGGCCGCGGCTGACGCCCAGGTCTGCAGCCAGACCCGACTCCGTCAACTGCGACCCGGGTGGGAAGTCGCCGTTCGCAATGGCATTGTGCAACTTACGCGCGATGATCGCCGGTGTCGACTCCTGCACCAGTGGCGTGAGCACGCGGCGGCGCGCCGAATCTCCACGTTTCCCCTGGTGAGAAGTGGTACGTCGACCTCCCGGGCCGTTCACGCCCGGGTCGTCCCCATCCACTTTGATCGCCACCGTCATTCCTTCTTTCTTACCGCTCCAAACGCGCATAGGTGAGCGTTTCACCCCGCGCGCCGCCCATCCAGACGTCGTTGCAAGCCGCTGCAAAGCCTTCCAGGCCCTCCGTGATGGTGGCGAACACGTTCCCCGGCACCCAGCCGACATCGCCGTTGACCAGCAGGTTGTTTCTCCCGTAGAAGACTGCGAGGTCGATCAGCAGCCGATGTTCGGCCGGCGCGGATGTGGGATCGTACCCATATGCGGGGTTGTCCAAAACACCGTCGAAGGTGAAATAGCACAGGTCTCCGGGAATCGGCGTGATGGTAGTGTTCTCGGCGCCCGGCTCCACCGGGGCGAATGCCGGTAGCAGCGTATAGATCTCGTTGCGCGCGAACTTGCCGTGGAACACCTGGCCACCGAGCGGCAGCGCGTCCCAGACCGCGGCGGCCGTCCGGGGCGCCTCGGCGTCGAGCATCCGGGCGACCGCTGTGACGCCCCGCTTCTCGAGTGTCACGGTGATGAATCGTTCGGTTGGCCCGGTCACGGACGATCTCCCAACATCGTGAAGCCGGCGGCCGCCTCGTAGGCCGCCGCGACGCGTAGCGCGGTCGTATCCTGGTGTCGCGCTGCGACGAACTGCGCACCGGTCGGCAGACCGTCGACGAATCCACTGGGTACCGTGATCGCCGGCTGCCCCGTGAGGTTGAACGGATAGCTGTAGGGCGTCCACGACGTCCAGTCCGGCGACGCCGCCCCTTCGGGGACGGTGCGTCCCGCCTCGAAGGCGACCGTGGGCATCGAGGGCGTGACGAGCAGGTCGAACTCCTCGTGAAAAAGGCCCATCGTGGTGCCCATCTCCATGCGCAGCGCGTTCGCACTCACGAAGTCGCCTGCGGTGAAGTCCCGATGTCGTTCGAGCGCCTCGAGGAGCAGCGGATCGACCTTCTCCTCCGCGCCCGGTCCGAGCCCTCGCACCACCACGTCGGCCCCGGCGAACCAGATGATGTGGTACGCCCACGCCGGGTCGTCCCAGCCGAGGTCGGCCTTCTCCACCGTCGCCCCGAGCTGTTCGAGCACCGACACGACTCGATCCGTATTGGCCTGCACTCCAGGATCATTCGACCCGAAGCCAAGGTCAGAGCTGTACCCGATCCGCAGATCGGAGAGGTCGCGGACATCGGCGATGGCGGCGGCGGTGCTCTCGGTCGGGGTCGGCAGCGCCGACCAGTCCCGTGGATCGTGCCCGCTGAGGACGTCGAGCAGCAGCGCGCAGTCGCCCACGGTCCTGGTCATCGGCCCGACGTGCGCGACCGGGGCAAACGGACTCGGCGGGTACATCGGGACCCGGCCCAGCGTCGCCTTGAATCCGACCACGCCGCAGTACGCGGCCGGTATGCGGATCGATCCGCCTCCGTCGGTTCCCACCGACAGCGGGCCGAGTCCGGCCGCCAGGGCCGCGGCAGAACCGCCGCTCGATCCGCCGGATGTCCGCAGCGTGTTCCAGGGGTTCCGGGTGACTCCGGTGCGCGGACTGTCGGTGACGCCCTTCCACCCGAACTCCGGCGTGGTGACCTTGCCCAGCATGACCGCGCCGGCCTCGCGGAGTCGCGCGACCGCGGGGGCGTCGGTGTCCCAGACCATCTGATCGGGCTCGATCATCAACGAACCGCGCAGCGTCGGCCAACCACGGGTGAGCAGCAGGTCCTTGATACTGACCGGCACGCCGTCGAGGGGGCCGAGCGGCGTGCCGACTCGGAAACGCTCGGTGGAGTCCCGCGCGGCGGCGAGTGTCGCGTCCCGGTCGACAAGGCAGAATGCGTTGACGGCCTGATCGACCTGGTCGACGGCGTCGAGCAATTCGACGGCCACCGCCTCTGGCGTCAGCTCGCCGGTCCGGTAACCGTCGGCCAGTTCGATCGCGCTGAGCCAGCGTGCCGTTCCCGACATACGCCCCCTCGTCTGTCGAAGTTGGTAGATTGTTGACAATCTACCTTGGAGGTGTGCGAGTGACAACCACCGTCGCGATGCTCTATCCCGGCCATGCTGCCGAAGACGACTACGAACTCATCGAGTCCGCACTCGTGGCATCCGGTGCCGCGGTCCGACTGCCGGTGACCATCACCGAGATCGATTCCGACGACCACACCGTCGACGCCATGGCCGCGGTCGGAGAGCAGGAGCGTCTCGCCGAGGGCCTGCGACGCGCTCAAGCCGACGAGCCGGCATCGGTGATGTGGGCCTGCACCTCAGGCAGTTTCGTCTACGGCCTCGACGGCGCCCGCCGCCAGGTCGCCGACATCGCCGCACTCGCCGACCGTCCCGCGTCCTCGACCTCGCTGGCCTTCGTCGAGGCCTGTCACCATCTCGGACTGTCCCGGGTCGCGATCGCCGCGACCTACCCCGATCCCCTGGCCTCGCGGTTCATCGGCTTCCTCGGCGACGGCGGCATCGAGGTGGTCTCGCTGCGCGCCAACGACATCGAGACCGCCTCCGAGGCCGGAATCCTCGACGGTGACGGCCTTTTCGACATGATCGCGGCCGCCGACCATCCCGACGCGGAGGCGATCCTGATCCCCGACACCGCCCTGCACACCGCGATGTGGATCACCGGGCTCGAGGAGAAGTTCGGCAAGCCGGTGCTGACCGCCAACCAGGTCACCGCGTGGCAGGGACTGCGTCTCGCCGGGATCTCCGCGGTCATACCGGAATTGGGAACTCTGTTCGCCCGCTGACGGTCAGTCGATGACCGCCTTGGCCACCGTGATGCAGGTGGTGATCCACTCGCGATCGTCGGCGGTGAGATTCCGCGACGCCTTCTCCGCATCCTCGATCGCCCAGTGCGCGTTGAGGATCATGCGGACGGTGACCCAGTCCCGCGCCCGGTCCGGGTCGAGGCCCGCGGCGTCGATGATCGAGTAGAAGCGTGATCGGATCACCCACCGCGGGTCACCGTGGCGGCGATCGAGCAGGTTCCACAACATCGGCGCTGGTTCGTAGTGCGGGTCCCCCGACATGGGTTTCGGATCGATCACCAGCCATCGCTGCTCGCCGGACGGCGCCGCCAGCACGTTCTCGTGGTGGAGGTCGCCGTGCACGACGACGCCGACGGTCGCCGCGTCGGAGAGGAAGTCCCGGCCGAGCGAGAGAGCCTGATCCACAAATCTTCTCGGAACCGGCGCATCCCGCGGCATGGTCTCGAGTCCTGCGAGCCACCGCTCGAGGTGTCCGGTGAGGAGCGTCATCCGTCCGGGAGCAGGTATGTGCAGGACGCCATACAGGCCCGCGACGATCCGGCACGCCTCGTCGTCGTCGACAGAGGTGAGGTCGGTCCGGTCCAGCCGTTCCAGGAGCAGGGCACGTCGCCGCGGGTCGGCGCGCAGCATCCGCACCGCACCACGACCGGCCCAGTGCTGCAGGCCGAGTGCTTCCTGGGCGCCCTCGTCGTCGCCGTCGAAGGCGACCTTCAGGACCGCACGCCGGCCGTCGCGTCCGACCACCGGGATCACCAGTGACTCGAACCCGTGCCACAGTTCTTCCCCGTCGCGGCGGAGTTCCCAGTCGGCAAGAAGGCCTTCCGCGGTGGCCGGTAGCCGACGGAGCCAGTCCGCCCAGGCCGGGCCCAGGTCCGACCGGCGTGCCAGACCCGGCGGGATCCGAAGGACTATTGGTCCCCCGCGGTGATCGCGAGACCGATGGTTCCGCCTGCACCCCGCCGCAACTTGCTGCTGAAGATCAGGACCCGGGCCAGGAGACCGTACTTCTCGATGAGCTTCTCACGGACGTGCGCGGTGCCCTCGGCGTCGAGCACCACCCCGGTGCCGGACACCGGCTCGCCGGACAGTTTGCTGCCGCGCGCATCCGTCGCCTGGACGACCACCTTCGGATTCCGCTTGAGGCGCTTCACCTTCCACGACTCGCTCTCGGTCCACACGAGCAGTCGGTCGCCGTCGAGTACCGCCCACACCGGCGATGACACCGGGGTGCCGTCCTTGCGGTAGGTGGTGAGCTGCACGTACTTCGCAGTTCCTGCCTCGCCGAACGTGTTCGTCGAATCCTGTGAGGTCATGCCGCAATGCTACGGGCGAACAGCGATTGCGCGTGAGCTGTCGACCAGTCCGCGGGCGTGATCTCGCCGCCGAGCACACCGGCATCGCAGAGCGTCGCCCACGCGGTCACCTGGTTGGCGGAGAGGACGGGCTTGCCGAGCTCGGCCTCGAGATCGGCGAGGATGTCGTAGGTCCATAGGTTGGTGCAGGACACGAAGACGGCATCGGCGTCGGGATGGTTCGCGGCGCGGATGAGGTCTGCCGTCACGTGATACGGGATCTTCCAGATCTCGTGGTCACGCCCGAGGCCGGCCTGGGCAACGACGCTCCGGCCGGATTCGGCGAGAAAGTCGCAGAGCAAACCGGTGAGCGCCGCTGTGTACGGCGTCGCGACGGCCAGCGTGCCGATGTTCATCGTGTCGAGCGCCCGGATCAGCGCCTCCGATGTCGTGACGGCCCGCTCCGCGCCGGCGGCGAGCATGCAGTTGGAGATCTCGATCGCGCCCGCCATCCCGTAGACGAAACTGCCCGACGCGCATGCGTAGCCGAACGCCCGTGGCCCGATCGACGAGACCGCCCTCACGGCCGCTGCGATCTCGGTGTGATTGTTGAGATCCCGGCACAGCTCGACGTCGACGGGGGCGTCGATGTAGCCGGTCCGTGTGAAATACAACGAGACCGAGTCCGGCATCCAGCGCCACAGCTCCCGGTCGAGAGCCATGTCGAACGGGCACACCATCCCGATGCCGATTTGGGCGTTCATGCAGGGATGATGGCACATTGTTTGATTGTCTACAATCGCTGGCGGAGCGCGGCGCTCACCTCGTCCCGAATGACGCATTCATAGGCGTGATCGTTGACGATCCCGGTCGCCTGCATCAGCGCGAACATTGTGGTCGGCCCCACAAACCGCCATCCGCGCTTTTTGAGGTCCTTCGACATCGCGATCGACTCCGGCGAGGTCGTCATCGAGTTCGGCACGTGCTCACCAGCCGGGGCATATCCCCAGAAGTACGACTCGAGCGATCCGCACTCGTCGATGAGGTCGACGGCCCGCTGCGCATTGTTGATCGCCGCCTCGATCTTGCCGCGATGCCGGATGATGCCCGCGTCGCCGAGCAGACGTTCGACATCGGCGTCGGTGTACCGCGCGACCTTCGCCACGTCGAAGCCGGCGAAGGCGGCCCGGAAGTTCTCCCGTTTGAGCAGGATCGTTCGCCAGCTGAGGCCCGACTGGAAGCCTTCGAGGCACACGCGCTCGAACAACGACGTATCGTCGGTGGTCGGGAATCCCCATTCGGTGTCGTGGTAGGTGGTCTCCGGCTCGCGGCCCGCCCAGAAGCACCGCAGCCGACCGTCCGGTCCCTCTATCGTGTCCTCGGACATACGTCTCCTCTCGTGGCGAGGAGGCTACGGCACGGTCACGACAGATGGCCGCCGTTATCGTTCCGTTACCAAACATTTCGAAAGCATCCCGTTGTGTCTCTCGATGGTCACTTTCAGCCGGCATCCGCATAGCGTTGGACACATCGCACCGAGAGCACTCCGGCACCGACGCCGAACCCCGCCCCGGAAGCGTGACAACCCCACTGCGCCAAGGAGTTTCGTGATGCATGAATCCGACCTGAACAGCCTCCTTGCCCGCGTGGCGACCGGGGACATGGACGCCTTCGCCCAGTTCTACGACGCCACCTGTGACCGGGTGTACGGCATGACACTGCGAGTGTTGCGCGACCCCGGTTACAGCGAGGAAGCCACGCAGGAGACCTTCCTAGCCGTCTGGCGCAACGCCGAGACCTACGACCCCCGCTCCGGTTCGGCACTGTCCTGGATTCTGACCCTGGCTCACCGTCGGGCCGTCGACCGCGTCCGGTCGGAGTCCGCCGCGACCCGACGCACCGTCGCCTACGGCATCGCCGACACCGCCCGTGAGGTCGACGACGTCAGCGAGTCGGTCGAACGTCGCGAGATCGCCCGCCTGATCCACACCGGACTCGAGAGCCTCACCCCCATCCAGCGACAGGCCATCGAGCTGGCCTACTTCCACGGGCTCACCTACCGCGAGGTCGCCGAGCACCTCGGCGTCGCGCTGCCCACGGTCAAGTCACGCATCCGCGACGGCCTCATCCGGCTGCGCCAGACCGTGCCGGGCCTGGCCGCGACCGGCTAGTCCCGCTCCCGCGCTGAAAAGCACCCCTGAGAAACGCCCCTGAAGAACGCCCTCCACGGGACCGCCGTCGACATGATGTCGACGGCGGTCCGCTGGAGGGTTTCTTTCAGGGGCGTTTTTCGTCGGGGCCGAGTACGCGGCGGTCACACCTGCCCGTACGGGTGCCACCCGTTGTGGTTCCACTTCCCACCGCGGCGTTCGCGCACCTCGCGCAGGCTCGTGCCGACGTACCGCTTCTCCAGCTCGGCGTCCGGCGCCCCGGTGTAGACCCACCGTTTCGGGTCGAGGTTCCCGTCGGCGTCCTGGTACGCCTCCCAGTAGTCGACGCGGTGCACGGCACGGACGATGTCGTCGGCGAACACCAGGACCGGAAGGTCGGGCACTGTGCGATGCGGCCCGGCCCGCCATCCGCTGCGCGCCCACTCGTAGATCTGTTCGGCGCCCGCGTCGGGTCGCGCGGAGTCGTCGACCTTCACCAGCACGCACGGCTCGGGCAGCGGCGGTGCGAGCGGCGCCGCGTGCTGCAACACCATCTCGTCGAGCTGGATCGCGCCACTCGGCACGCCGTTCGTCAGCGGGACCCGCGCCAGGTCGGCGAACTCCACGGTGAACCGCTGCACGTACGACGCCAGCGCCTCGGCGGAGTCGACGACCTCGTCGCCGTGCCGGAGAATCCAGTGCTCCACGCCGAACCCGTCGGCGTCGATGTCGCGGATGCGTTCGTCGGTCGCGGTCCAGATCGTCGACGAGTCGGCCTCCCCCACCACTTCCCCGGCATCCGGCGGGACACCGGCCAGCGCCGCGCGGGCGTGGTGGTGGACGCGGTTGCCGCGTCCTGCTCCCACGTAGAACACGGAGGCATCACGCGGATCGACCAGTGCGTAGATGTAGACGCCGAGCACCGACTGGACTTCGAGAGGAACGGGTTTCGGGGCGCCCGGCGCCGCGACCCCGACCGGCCGCAAGAGATTGAGGACCGCATCGACCACCGTGGGCCGCACACCGAGTCCGCCTCCGCGCAGACCACCGATGATGACCTCGCCGGCGCGCTCACGGTCGACGAAGCGACGACCCGCGTTGGCGTCGATCGCATTCACGACGTCGACGACCTCGGCCTTCCGCGACCGCGCATCCCGTGACGCGGACCGCTCGTCCTCGGGGTCGAGCATCTCGGCGAAGGCCGTCGACTCGAGGAATTCGCCGAGCGCGGTGAGCGGCAGCTCGACGGCATCCATCCTGCTCATCGCACGCCGCCGACGACGAGGCCAGGAGGTGGCGTTCGGTTCATGGTGGCGATGATGCCAGCACACACGTCGCGAGAGTGATTAGACTCGGACTCGTGCCAGCCTTCAGTCCCCTCGAATGGCCGGTGTTCCGCCAGCTTCGGTCGGGCGACGTCTTCGGACGCGGACCGGCCGTCACGTCGGCGAAGACCCGCGCCATCGAGCCGCGAACGGCCACCGCCGACCGAGTGGTGCAGAGCGTGTGCCCGTTCTGCGCCGTCGGATGCGGACAGAAGGTCTACGTGAAGGACGAGCGTGTCGTCCAGATCGAAGGCGATCCCGACTCCCCCATATCCCGGGGCCGGCTGTGCCCCAAGGGAGCTTCGAGCGAGCAGCTCGTCAACAACCCGCTGCGTCAGACCACGATTCGCTACCGGGCGCCCTATGCGAGCGAGTGGCAGGACCTCGACCGCGACACCGCGATCGACATGATCGCCGACCGCTTCCTCGAGGCGAGGCGTCGTGGCTGGCAGGAGCACGACGACGAGGGCCGGCTCCTCCGTCGCACGATGGGCATCGCCTCGCTCGGCGGCGCAACTCTCGACAACGAAGAGAACTATCTGATCAAGAAGCTCTTCACCGCGGCGGGCGCGATCCAGATCGAGAATCAGGCCCGCATATGACACTCCGCCACGGTTCCCGGTCTGGGGGCCTCGTTCGGACGCGGCGGCGCAACGCAATCACTGCAGGACATGGCCAACGCCGATTGCATCATCCTCATGGGTGGCAACATGGCCGAAGCACACCCGGTGGGTTTCCAGTGGGTCGCTGAGGCCAAGGCACGCGGTGCGCGCATCATCCATGTCGATCCGCGGTTCACGCGGACCTCGGCGGTGGCCGACAAGCACATCTCGATCCGTGCCGGCTCCGATGTCGTCCTGCTCGGCGCGCTGATCAACTACGCCATCGCCCACGACAAGTACTTCCGCGAGTACGTGGTCGCCTACACCAACGCGGCCACGCTGGTATCCGACGACTTCCGCGACACCGAGGACCTCGAGGGCCTCTTCTCCGGATTCGATCCCGAGACCGGCGAATACGACGCCACCTCGTGGGCCTACGAGGAACCGCGACCGAAGTCCGACGACGGCACGGTGGACTCGCCCGGCGGGCCGGACACGAGTGCGTCCGCCACGGACCGAGCTGTCGGCCACGAACACGGTTCCGGTGGACCGCCCCTCGAGCACGGCGCCACGCTGCGCGACGAGTCCCTGGAACATCCGCGGAGCGTCTTCCAGATCGTGCGCAGGCACTACTCGCGCTACACACCCGAGATGGTGCGCGACATGTGCGGCATCTCCCTCGAGGACTTCGATTACCTCGCCCAGTCGGTCACCGACAACTCCGGGCGCGACCGCACGACCTGTTTCGGCTACGCCACCGGCTGGACCCAGCACACCTTCGGCTCCCAGTTCATCCGCGCCGCGTCGGTGTTGCAGCTCCTGCTCGGCAACGTCGGACGTCCGGGCGGCGGCATCATGGCGCTGCGCGGCCATGCGAGCATCCAGGGGTCGACGGACATCCCCACGCTGTTCAACCTCCTGCCCGGTTATCTGCCGATGCCATCGGCGGGTAAACACGACACCTTCGCCGACTACATCGAGGCGATCACGTCGAAGAACGAGAAGGGCTACTGGGCCAACGCCGAAGACTACATGGTGAGCCTCCTCAAGGCGTGGTTCGGCGACGCCGCGACCAGCGAGAACGACTGGTGCTACGACCACCTCCCGCGCCTGACGGGTCCCGCCGGCACCTTCCAGACGACGGTCGACATGCTCGCCGACAAGGTCGACGGTTACTTCATCCTCGGGCAGAACCCCGCCGTCGGCTCGGCCAACGGGCGCCAGGCGCGGATGGCGATGTCACACCTCAAATGGCTCGTGGTGCGCGATCTCAACATGATCGAGTCGGCGACCTGGTGGAAGGAGGGCCCGGAGATCGGCTCGGGCGAGTTGCGCACCGAGGACATCGCGACCGAGGTCTTCTTTCTGCCCGCGGCCACCCATGTGGAGAAGGCCGGCTCGTTCACCCAGACCCAGCGGATGGTGCAGTGGCGCCATCAGGCCGTCCAACCGCCCGGCCAGTGCCAGAGTGAGATGGACTTCTTCTTCGAACTCGGGCGTCGCATCCGCGAGCGTCTCGCCGGCTCCACCGACGAACGCGACCGCCCGCTGCTCGACCTCACCTGGGACTATCCCGTGGACGAACACGGAAACCCCGAACCCGAGGCCGTACTGTCGGAGATCAACGGCTACCACGTCGCCGGACCCGACGCCGGCAAGAACCTGACGTCGTACACCGAGATGGCACGGGACGGTTCGACCGCCGGCGGTTGCTGGATCTACACCGGCGTCTACGCGGACGCCCACAACATGGCGGCTCGACGCGTTCCCCAGGGCGGCGGCGGCGTCACTCAGCACGAGTGGGGTTGGGTGTGGCCGGCGGACCGTCGGATCCTCTACAACCGCGCCTCCGCCGATCCCGACGGCAAACCGTGGAGTGAGCGCAAGCGGTACATGGAGTGGGACGCCGACGCCGGCCGCTGGGTGGGGCCCGACGTGCCGGACTTCCCGGCCGACCTCGCCCCCGACGCCCGACCGGATCCGTCGCTCGGCGGCGTCGACGCGCTGTGCGGCGACGACCCGTTCGTGATGCAGGCCGACGGTAAGGGGTGGCTCTTCGCTCCGCGCGGTCTCGTCGACGGTCCGCTCCCGACTCATTACGAACCCCAGGAATCGCCGGTGGTCAACTCGCTGTACCCACAGCAGCAGTCGCCGGCGCGGGTGCTCTTCCCGCGCGAGGACAATCTCGACGCCCCCAGCGGCGAGATGCCCGGCGCCGATGTGTACCCGTTCGTCTTCACCACCTACCGGCTCACCGAGCACCACACCGCGGGCGGGATGAGCCGCTGGTCGCCGTATCTGTCGGAACTCCAGCCCGAGATGTTCTGCGAGATCTCCCCGGAACTGGCCGCCGAGCGCGGACTGAGCAACGAGGGGTGGGCGACGATCATCTCGCCGCGCGGTGCCATCGAGGCGCGTGTCCTGGTGACCGACCGGATGACGCCGTTGACCATCAACGGCCGTCAGGTGCACCAGGTGGGCCTCCCGTACCACTGGGGCGTCGGCTCCGACGCCGTGGTCAGCGGTGATGCCGCCAACGACCTGATCGGGGTCACACTGGATCCCAACGTGCAGATCCAGGAGTCGAAGGTCGGTTCGTGCGACGTGGTCGCCGGCCGTCGACCCCAGGGCGCGGCCCTGATCGAACTGGTACGTGCGTACCAGGAGCGTGCCGGAGTGACGACCGAGACCGACAACCAGCACATCACCGGAAAGGCGGAGGAGTAGATGGGGCAGCTGTCCGGACCGACCGATCCGACCTCCGACGTCGGGTGGCACACGCACGAGAACCGGAAGGGATTCTTCACCGACACCTCGATCTGCATCGGCTGCAAGGCCTGTGAGGTCGCCTGCAAGGAATGGAATTCCAACCCTCGCGACGGCGACCTCGAACTGACCGGCATGTCGTATGACAACACCGTCGCGCTCGGTGCCAGCACATGGCGACACGTCGCTTTCATCGAACAGAGCGCCGACCGCATCGCCGAGGCCCGCGAGTCGGGCCGTGCACTGGTCGGACTGGGCATGCCCTCCATGCCCGGCGATGAGGGGTTCGATGGTACCGACCGGCGAGACCCGTCGGCCGGTACCACCGGAGACGAGGATCTCACGCCCCCGGACACCCCGGAGTTCCGCTGGCTCATGTCCTCCGACGTCTGTAAGCACTGCACGCACGCCGGGTGTCTCGACGTGTGTCCCACCGGGGCATTGTTCCGCACCGAGTTCGGGACCGTGGTCATCCAGGACGACGTCTGCAACGGATGCGGAACATGCGTCGCCGGTTGCCCGTTCGGCGTCGTCGAACGGCGCGCCGACGGCACCGCGGCGCCGACGACCCGATCCGGGGAACGCAAGGGCGAACAACCCGAGGTGCCCAAACGCGGTGTCGCACAGAAGTGCACGCTCTGCTACGACCGACTCCTCGACGACGAGACGCCCGCCTGCGCGAAGACCTGTCCCACCACGTCGATCAAGTACGGCGACCACGACGACCTCGTCGCCGACGCCCAGACCCGCGTCGCGCAACTCCACGAGCAAGGTATGACCGAGGCGCGTCTCTACGGCGCCAATCCCAATGACGGTGTCGGCGGTACCGGTTCGGTGTTCCTGCTGCTCGACGAACCCGAGGTCTACGGTCTGCCACCGGATCCGCGCGTGTGCACCGCCGATCTGCCGTCGATGTACAAGCGGGCCGGCGTCGCGGCGGTGGGCATGCTGGCCGCGGCCGCCGTGTCGTTCCTGCGAGGTGGCCGGTGACGTCGTCGGAGTTCGACTCCTTCCGGCCCCCGGAGCCGCCACGGCGTCGCGGGCGCGGACTCGGCCGCGGCGGTAAGCGCAAGCCGCGCAGAGGTTTCGGTCAGGGCGAGGGCAACCGCGAGATGTCGATGGTGCCCGACGCCGAATTCACCTCGTACTACGGCCATCCCGTCGTCAAGCCGCCGCCGTGGGACGAGAAGGTGGCCGCCTACCTGTTTCTCGGTGGTGTCGCCGGCGGATCGGGTGTGCTGGCGGCGGGCGCACAGCTCACCGGCCGGGACGAGTTGCGCCGTAACGCGCGGCTCGGCGGACTCGGCGCGGTGGGGCTCGGCGCGATCGCACTCGTCGCCGATCTCGGACGCCCCGACCGGTTCTACAACATGTTGCGCACGTTCAAGGTGACCTCGCCGATGAGCGTCGGTTCGTGGATCCTCTCGGCGTTCAGCGGCGCCCTCGGCGTGGCGGCGGTCGGCGAGATCGACCGGATGACCGGTTCCCGGTTGCCCCTCGGCGTGCTCCGCCCGGTGCTGCGTGCGGTCGAGGCGCCGGCCGGGCTGGCCGCCGCGGTCGCCGGCCCGCCGCTGGCCGTGTACACCGCGGTGCTGCTGTCGGACACCGCTGTTCCCACCTGGAACGCCATGCACCGCGACCTGCCGTTCGTCTTCGTGAGTTCTGCCAGCCTGGCGTCGAGCGGTCTGGCGCTGGTCGCCACCCGGACGTCACAGGCCGGACCCGCCCGGACCCTGGCCGCGCTCGGTGTCGTCGGCGACCTCACCGCGATGCGGGTCATGGAGAGCCGCATGGACCCGGTGACGGCCGAACCGTTGCACGACGGCAAGGCCGGAAAGCTCCTGCGGTGGAGCGAACGGCTCGCAGTCGCCGGCGGCGTCGGCGCCCTGCTCAGCGGACGCTCCCGGCCGGTGGCCGTCGCGTCGGGTATCGCGCTGCTCGCCGCGTCGGCCTGTACGCGCTTCGGCGTCTTCGACGCCGGGATCGAATCAGCGAAGAACCCGCGCTACACGATCGAGCCGCAGAAGCGACGCCTCGCCGCCCGACGCGCAGCCGGGATCACCGACGACTCGATCACCACCGGACCCGCCACCGAGTTCTGATCCCCGTCCCAACTGCTGCTCCCTGATCCGAAGAGCGCGACGCACCCGGTCCGACGCCTGATCCGAAAAAGCGCGACGCACCCGGTCCGATGCGTGATCCGAAAGAGCGCGACGCACCCGGTCCGATGCGTGATCCGAAAGAGCGCGACGCACCCGGTCCGATGCCTGATCCGAAAAAGCGCGACGCACCCAGGTCCGATGCCTGAGGTGCGAGGAGCGCAAGCGACGAGCCACGAAGGCCTGGTGAGACACCGTCGCCACCCAACCACCGGTCGAGTCGAGGTTCGGCAGTCGGAACAAGGCGCTCCTCATGGAGCGGACCCTTTCGACCCCGCACGACGGCCGGTTCACCGGCCGCGGGCACTTCAGGTGCGAGGAGCGATGGCGACGAGCGCCGAATGGTCACCGGACACGGATCCCCGACCCCGCCACGGTCTCCCCGATCACCGGATACCCCGGCACCTCCCCGATGACCAGCAGCCCGCCGGAGGTCTGGGCGTCGGCGAGGAACAGCAGATCGTCCTCGGAAACGCCGTCGTCGGTGCTTAGATGGGGTCGTACCCAGTCGAGGTTCCGTCGGGTGCCGCCGGAGACGTATCCGTCCCGTAGGGCTTCACGGGCGCCGCCCACGGCCGGAACCGCGCTGCGGTCGAGCACCGCGCCGATGCCGGACGCGCGGCACATCTTGTGCAGGTGCCCGAGGAGACCGAAGCCGGTGACGTCGGTCGCCGCCCGGACACCGGCGTCGACGGCGGCCGTCGACGCGTCACGGTTCAGCGTGGTCATGAGCGCGATCGCCTCGTCGAACACCTCTCCGGTCTGCTTGTGCCGGTTGTTGAGGAGCCCGACCCCGATCGGTTTCGTCAGGGTGATCGGCCGGCCGGGCTCCGCGGCGTCGTTGCGCAGCAACTTCTCCGGTGTCGCGACGCCGGTGACGGCCATGCCGTACTTCGGTTCGGGATCGTCGATGGTGTGCCCGCCGATGACCGGGCATCCTGCTTCGGCGCCGATCGCGAGACCACCGCGCAGGACCTCGGTCATCAGTTCCATCGGCAGCACGCCGCGCGGCCAGCCGACGAGGTTGATCGCGACCACCGGTGTCCCGCCCATCGCGTAGATGTCCGAGAGCGCGTTCGCGGCGGCGATGCGTCCCCACTCGAAGGGGTCGTCGACGACCGGCGTGAAGAAGTCGGCGGTGGAGAGCACGGCGAGATCGTCGCGGATCCGGACCGCTGCGGCGTCGTCACCGTCGTCGAGCCCGACGATGATGTCGTCGCCGGCCTGGCCGGTCAGGCCGGCGACCGCCTGCTCGAGCTCGCCCGGCGGGATCTTGCAGGCGCAACCGCCGCCGTGGGCGTAGCCGGTCAGTCGGACTGGGGTTTCGCTGCTGACAGTCACCCTGCCGACACTAGCGCCGTTCCGATCACCCATGGGGCGGCCCGACGATGGCTACCATCGGGGAGATGAGGCAAGCAGACGGCGAGTACTACGTCACGGCCGACGAGCTGCAGGCGTTCTGGAACTCCGGACACGACTACTGGTACATGCGCGAGGACGGCTCCACCGATCTCTACTCTGACGAGCTCGACATCACCCACGGCTGGCCGATCTTCCTCATGAAGCGGGATGAGGAATGGCTGACCAAGTGGGACAACGATTTCCAACGTGCCGTCGACGATGATCTCAATCCGAAACTCATCCGCCACTTCGAAGAGCTGATCACCGAGGGCAATTGGCCGCATCAGCAGGACTGACCGCGCCCGAACACAACACGCGCTAGGTTGTAAGACGCACGGAGGCGTACGGGTCCTGGTGGGCTCCCCGGTCTTCAAAACCGAGGAGGTCGAGTATCTCGGCCTGGCGGGTTCGATTCCCGTCCGCCTCCGCCAGAATTCTCAGGAGGCCGCGTGTCCGACCCACGTCGACGGATTCCGCGCACCGACGCCCTGTTGGCGCTGCCGCCGGTGACGGAAGCGCGGGAGCGGTTGGGTGACACAGCTGTTCGGGAGATCATCCGGAATGCACAGGATTCGGCCCGACGCGGCGAGATCTCGCCGGATGACGTCGGACGCCACGTCGCCGACGCCGTGAACGCTCACCGGGTGTCGTCGGCCCGTCCGGTCCTCAACGCCACCGGCGTGGTGGTGCACACCAACCTCGGTCGTGCTCCGTTGTCGGCGGCGTCGCTCGATGCGGTCGTCGCCGCATCCGGCTACGTCGACGTGGAACTCGACCTGCACACGGGTCAGCGATCGAAACGTGGTGCGGCCACCCGCGCCGCGCTGTTGCGGGCCTGCCCCGCGGCGGGTGACGCCCTGATGGTGAACAACGGGGCGGCGGCTCTGGTCCTGGCGACCACCGCGCTGGCCGCCGGGCGTGCGGTGGTGATCAGTCGCGGCGAGATGATCGAGATCGGTGCAGGATTCAGGCTCACCGAGCTCATCGCCTCCACCGGGGCCCGCCTGCACGAGGTCGGGACCACCAACCGCACCCATCTGCGCGACTACGCCGACGCCGTCGCCGGCGACGATGTCGGCGCCATCCTCAAGGTGCATCCGAGCAACTTCCGCGTCGAGGGATTCACCATCGAGACCTCACTCACCGAATTACGCGACCTCGGCCGGACTCACGGTGTCCCGGTGATCGCCGACATCGGCAGCGGGCTCCTGCAGCCCGATCCCCTGCTCCCCGACGAACCGGACGCCACCTCCGCGCTGTCCGCCGGTGCCGACCTGGTCATCGCGAGCGGGGACAAGTTACTCGGCGGCCCCCAGGCCGGTCTCCTCCTCGGCAGCGCCGAGCTGGTCCAGCGACTCGCCAAACATCCGCTGGCGCGCGCCGTCCGCGCCGACAAGCTCGCGCTCGCCGCGATGGAGGCGACCGTCGGAGGCCCGCGTCCCCCGGTGTACGAGTACTTGCATGCCGACGCCGACCGCCTCCGTGTGCGCACCGAGAACCTCGGCGTCGCAGTCGGTTTCCCGATCGTCGAACACGACGGGCGAGTCGGGGGTGGCGGCGCACCGGGAGTCCCCCTGCCCGGTTGGGCGGTGCGTCTGCCGGTGAGCACCGCACCGCGTCTGCGCCTCGGCGACCCAGCCGTCCTGCCACGCGTCCATGACGATGCGTGCCTCGTCGACCTGCGCTGCATCCCCGAAGCCGACGATCCTCTGGTCCTCGCCGCGGTCAAGCAGGCCACGGCCGGGGTGTGAGGTCTCGCCGGTGAAGTACGTGGTGGCCACCGCCGGTCACGTCGACCACGGCAAATCGACACTCGTGCGTGCGCTCACCGGCATCGAACCGGATCGCTGGGAGGAAGAACGCCGCCGCGGTCTGACGATCGATCTCGGTTTCGCCTGGACCACACTGCCGTCCGGTTCCGATGTCGCCTTCGTCGACGTCCCGGGTCACGAGCGTTTCATCCCGAACATGCTGGCCGGACTCGGCCCCGCACCGGTCGTGCTGTTCGTCGTCGCAGCCGACGAGGGGTGGAGTGCCCAGTCCGACGACCACCGCGACGCGCTGTCCGCGCTCGGCATCGAGTACGGAGTGCTGGTGATCTCACGTGCCGACCGCGCGAGCGATGGCCACATCGAGGACGTGATCGCCTCCGCCCGTGCCGAATTGGTCGGCACCGGGCTCGCCACCGCTCCGGTCGTGGTCGTGTCCGCACCACAAGGGCGGGGTCTCGCGGAATTACGCACGACCCTCGACGCGGTCCTCGGCCAAACGCCACGACCGTCGACCTCGGGCCGCGTGCGCCTCTGGGTCGACCGCGCATTCACCCGCACCGGGGCCGGCACGGTGGTCACCGGCACGCTGGCCTCGGGCACCATCCGCGTCGGCGACACCCTGGAGTTGATTGGCGCCGACGGGCACCGGGCGGTCGATGTCCGCGGATTGCACAGCGAGGGATCTGCTCTCACGATGTCGCTGCCGGTCAGCCGGGTTGCGGTCAACCTTCGTGGCGTCGGGGTCGACGCCGTGGCACGCGGGGACGCCCTCGTCACTCCGGGCGCATGGCATTCGTCTGCCGAGGCCGACATCAGGCGGGTCGGCGGCGTCCCCTTCGATGATGTGCCCGAGCGTCTCGTCGTCCACCTCGGCACTGCTGCACTCCCGGCCCGTCTACGCCCCTTCGGCCCCGATTACGCACGGCTGACATTCGCACGCGCCGTGCCTCTTTCGCACCGAGACCGGGTGGTGCTGCGCAACCCCGGTCAGCGGATCGTCGGCGGTGGGGTCGTCCTGCATCCCGACCCACCGGAACTCCGTCGCCGCGGCGATTCGGCCCGACGGGAGGCAGCCCTGGCCCGGATGAGCGACGCCGGCGGTGCCGCGGACGAGGTTGCTCGACGCGGCGCGGTGCGCGTTGTGGAGCTACAGCGCCTCGGTCTCGTCGACGACGGGGACACAGCACCGGCCGGGGTCCGTGTTGTCGACGACTGGTGGGTCGACGAATCGTCGTGCGCCGCGTGGATCAAGCGTTTGCGCGACGCAGTCGTCGAAGTCCACGAGCGGGAACCGATGTCGGCCGGCTTGTCGGCGTCGGGAGTTCCGGCGTTGCTTGAACTTCCGGACCCAGCACTGCTGGCGACGGTGGTCGCCGATGCCGGGCTGGCGTCCGCAGACGGGTACCTGTCGATCCCGGGCCATGTCCCGGATCTGGGTGACGCCGAGGAGGCGATGAGCGCTTTGGAGCGCCGTCTGGCCGAGCGCCCGTTCCGGGCCCCGGAGTCCGACGACCTCACCGCGCTCGGCCTCGGTGCCAGGGAACTCGCCGCTGCCGAACGCACCGGCCGCATCCTCCGACTCCGCGACGGGGTGGTGTTGTTGCCGACCGCGCCGGCACTGGCGATGCGAACCCTGGCCGCCCTGCCTCAGCCCTTCACCACGAGCGAAGCGCGCCAGGCACTCGGGACGACGCGGCGCGTCGTGATCCCACTGCTCGAACTCCTCGACGGCCGGGGGTGGACCCGGCGCATCGACGCCGGTCACCGTGAGGTCGTCCGCTGAACCGCTGCCCGCACCGGTAGACGACGAAGGGGCCCACCCCCGAAGGGATGGGCCCCTGGTCGCGTCACTCGTGATCAGCCGAGGACCAGCGACTCGCCGTCGGCACTGACGTTCACCGGAACGATGTCGCCGTCGCGGATGTCGCCCTTGAGCAGCTGCTTGGCGAGCTGGTCGCCGATGGCCTGCTGCACCAGGCGGCGGAGCGGACGGGCGCCGTACAGCGGATCGAATCCACGTGCGCCCAGCCATTCCTTGGCCTTCGGCGAGACCTCGAGGTCGAGGCGACGCTGGGCCAGCCGCTTCTGAAGCTGTCCGATCTGGATGTCGACGATCGCCACCAGCTCCTCGGGGCTCAACGGGTCGAAGATGACCACGTCGTCGAGGCGGTTGATGAACTCTGGCTTGAAGGCCGAGCGCACCGCATTCATGACGTGTTCCTTGTCGCCACCGGCGCCGAGGTTCGAGGTCAGGATCAGGATGGTGTTACGGAAGTCCACCGTCCGTCCCTGGCCGTCGGTGAGACGGCCTTCGTCGAGCACCTGCAGCAGCACGTCGAACACGTCCGGATGGGCCTTCTCGATCTCGTCGAACAAGACCACCGTGTACGGACGACGACGCACCGCCTCGGTCAGCTGGCCGCCGGCCTCGTACCCGACGTAGCCGGGAGGAGCACCGACGAGCCGCGCGACGCTGTGCTTCTCGCCGTACTCGCTCATGTCGATGCGGACCATCGCCCGCTCGTCGTCGAACAAGAACTCGGCGAGCGCCTTGGCCAGCTCGGTCTTGCCGACACCGGTCGGGCCGAGGAACATGAACGAACCCAGCGGCCGATTCGGGTCGGCGACGCCGGCCCGGGCACGACGCACCGCGTCGGAGACGGCCTCGACGGCAGCCTTCTGCCCGATGACACGCTTGCCCAGCTCGTCCTCCATGCGCAGGAGCTTCGCGGTCTCACCTTCGAGCATGCGTCCGGCCGGGATTCCGGTCCACGACGACACGACCTGCGCCACGTCGTCGGGTCCGACCTCCTCCTGGAGCATCACGTCCTGGCCGGGATCGGTACCGGTCTTCTCCAGCGCGGCCTCGAGTTCCTTCTCCAGGCCGGGGATTCGGCCGTACCGCAGCTCGGCAGCGCGTCCGAGGTCACCGTCGCGCTCGGCGCGCTCGGCTTCCCCGCGGAGACGATCCAGCTCTTCCTTGAGGTCGCGCACCGCATCGATGGCGGTCTTCTCCGACTGCCACCGCGCGGAGAGCTCGTTGAGCTTCTCCTTCTGGTCGGCCAGTTCGGCGCGCAGCTTCTCGAGCCGTTCCTTCGACGCCGCGTCCGTTTCCTTCTGCAGCGCCACCTCTTCGACCTCGAGCCGACGGACGATGCGCTCGACCTCGTCGATCTCGACGGGGCGCGAGTCGATCTCCATCCGCAGTCGCGACGCCGCCTCGTCGACGAGGTCGATGGCCTTGTCGGGGAGGAAGCGTGAGGTGATGTAGCGGTCGGAAAGCGTTGCGGCGGCGACCAATGCGGAGTCGGTGATGCGCACACCGTGGTGTACCTCGTACCGATCCTTCAGGCCGCGGAGGATGCCGATGGCATCTTCCACCGACGGTTCGCCGACGTACACCTGCTGGAAGCGACGCTCGAGTGCGGCGTCCTTCTCGATGTACTTGCGGTACTCCTCGAGGGTCGTGGCACCGACCAGCCGCAGCTCACCCCGGGCGAGCATCGGCTTGATCATGTTGCCGGCGTCCATCGCGGAATCGCCTGTGGCACCGGCTCCGACGATGGTGTGCAACTCATCGATGAAGGTGATGATCTGACCGTCGGAGCTCTTGATCTCGTCGAGTACGGCCTTCAGCCGCTCCTCGAACTCACCGCGATACTTCGCGCCGGCGACCATCGAACCCATGTCGAGGGAGATGACCGTCTTGTTCCGGAGCGATTCGGGCACGTCACCGGCGATGATGCGCTGGGCGAGGCCCTCGACGATCGCGGTCTTGCCGACGCCGGGTTCACCGATGAGGACCGGGTTGTTCTTGGTCCGTCGGCTGAGCACCTGCACGACGCGACGGATCTCGGTGTCGCGACCGATGACCGGGTCGAGCTTGCCCTCGCGGGCCGCTGCGGTCAGGTCGGTCGAGTACTTCTCGAGCGCCTGGTAGGTCGACTCCGGGTCCTCGCTCGTGACACGCCGGCTCCCGCGGACTGCGACGAACGCATCGCGCAGTGCCTGCGGTGTTGCTCCGGCGTTGTGCAGCAACTTGGCGACATCGGAGTCACCGGTCGCCAGACCGACGACGACGTGCTCGGTCGAGACGTACTCGTCGCCGAGTTCAACGGCCAGCTGCTGAGCAGCACTGACCGCCGCGATCGATTCGCGGGAGAGTTGCGGGGTGGCACTGGCCTGCGCGACCGTCGGCATGCGGTCGACCTGCATCTGGGCCTGCGCGCGAACATTCGACGGGTCCACGCCCACTGCCTTGAGCAGCGGCGACGCGATGCCGTCGGACTGATCGAGCAGTGCCACCAGGATGTGGGCGGGCCGCACGTCGGGGTTGCCAGCACTGGCCGCCGCCTGCACAGCAGCGCTCAATGCCTGCTGTGTCTTCGTGGTGGGGGTGAAGCTGTCCACTCGCGTGCACCTTTCTCTTTAGTCCAACAGGCTCAAGTATGAGCCATACGGAGGATGCAACGCCAACAAGGTTGAGTCCATTCCGCTCATGCCGACTTAGTTTGTGATGTGCGTCACTAACCCAGAATCGCCGCTTCCCGCAGCAATCGCCAGCCAGAAGTGGCGCATCTGCTGTCGAAGTCGCGATTTTGTGCATCGCCGGCGCTGTCGGTCCGCGGTGAGATGATCTCGCGCATGCACGAACCGGACCTGTTTGTCACCACCGCCGCCGACGACCTCGCACCTCCCGTCCGAGCAGTCAACGACCTGACCGCTCGCTGGTGCTCGCAGTTCCGCGACGAGGATTGCGTCGTCTCCGGGGCAGGCGTGTGGCCACTACTCGCACTGCTCGCATCTGCAGCTGACGAGGCCGCGCGAAACGAGCTGGCTGCCGCACTCGGCCGACCGGCCGATTCGGCTCGGGCCGAGGGCCTGGAGGTGCTGAACGCACTTCGCGAAGGAATGTCGACCTCTGCGGCAGTAGGCGTCTGGACCCACGACGCTGCGCCGCTGATCGAAGACTGGGCCTCACGGCTCCCCGCAGGAGTCACGGGGAGGCTGACCGGCCAGGAAGCCCTCGACAAGTGGGCCGCGGACGGGACTGGAGGTCTGATCGACCGCTTTCCTCTGGAGATCGACGACGAAGTTCGCCTGGTGATCGCCTCGGTCATCGCGGCCAAGACACGATGGCTCGAACCGTTCAGAGGGAGTTCGCGCGGCTGCGACCCCCTGTCCGACGACGCGCAGCCAACGTGGCTCGAGCGGTACACCGACGATACGTCGGTCGCGGCGGTCCTCGACAACTCAGTGACTCGCGTGGTGGTCGAGGGCGACGGTGATCTCGACGTCCACCTGCTGCTCGGCGATCAGACCCCGGGGCACGTGCTGGACACCGGCCTACGCGAATTATCCGGCGATAGCCATGTTCAACCGGCCGTCGACTTCGACGCTCACGCGCCGGGCTTGACCGTCGAAGTGGTGGCTTCGCATGGGCCTGAGGACCGACTGTCGCTGGAGCTGCCCGCCTTCTCGATCAACAGCAACCACGACCTGCTTTCGCACAAGGATGTTTTCGGTCTTCACGCGGTGACCGACCCGGAGAACCCGCACCTACCCCACCTGAGTTCGGTCCCGCTGTTCGTCGCCCAGGGTGCGCAGAACGTGATCGCGCGCTTCTCCCCCGTAGGCTTCGAGGCCGCCGCGGTGACTGCTTTCGCACTGGCTCCGACAGGCGCATATCCCCGGGACACGCACCAGATCAAGTTCGTCTCCGTCACCTTCGACCGTCCGTTCGGCTTCCTCGCGGTTCATCGACCCACGCGCCTTGCCGTCGTCGCCGGATGGGTGAGCAGTCCGTTCGACCAGTCGGAGTGAGGAGAGCCTCAGCGATGCGGACTCACATTTCAGTGGACAGACGTACACTGAAACCATGTCTGTTGATCCTGCCCGAACTCGCGAACTGCCGGCACTGGCGGCTCTGGGTCGCGATGAGCTGAACAAGGCGGTCTCGGGCATCGCGGCCGTTCATTCATCCGTCGCCGATACCGTGTTCGCGGGTCTACGCGTGGCGTGGGGTGCGAGGATCCGTCCGGCTCAGATGGTGCACGACGCGATCAGCACGTCCGTCTATTCGGCGATCACGTCGACGGTCGATGTGGCCGGCGATCTGGCCGAGTCACTGACCGTTCACAGCAACGGCGTGCCTTCGGAGACCAAGCGAGGCGCTTTGGCAATCGGCATCCTCGACGGATTGATCGGTAATCAACTGACCGCCGAGCGTTCTCCCCTGGCGCCGGACGCCGCGATCCGCGTGAACGGGGCGGTCGTTCCGATCACCCCGGACGGTCTGGCGACCGCTTTCCCCGGAGCGTCGGGCCACCTGACGGTTTTCCTGCACGGCCTGATGGAGACCGAGTTCGCCTGGGCGCTCGGCGACAGACCCACGTACGGCGCTCGCCTCGCCGACGATCTCGGCAGCACCGAGGTGCAGATCCGATACAACTCGGGACGCCACATCAGCGACAACGGCCGTGATCTCGCACGACTACTCGACGACCTCGTCTTGCTGTGGCCGGTTCCGGTCACCGGTCTCACGCTCATCGGCCACTCGATGGGCGGTCTGGTCATCCGCAGCGCGTGCCATCAAGGTGTCGACCGTGATGCGTACTGGCCCAAGCTCGTTCGACATACCGTGTGCCTCGGCACTCCCCACCTCGGGGCGCCGCTGGCCCGCGGAGTCCACCGCGCGACGGCGGCCCTGCGCCTGTGGCCGACGAGCCGACCGTTCGGCACCCTGCTCGGGCGTCGCAGTGCCGGGGTTCGCGACCTGTTCCGCGGTGCGGTCACCGAGGAACACTGGCGCGACACCGACCCGGAGGCCTTTTCGCAGCCCGCCGTCGACTACCCGCCGCTCATGGAAGGTGCGCGCCACCTCTACGTGACCGCCACGGTGACCCAACGCCCCGACCACCCGTTCGGCCGCATAGTCGGCGACGGACTGGTGCTGACCAACAGCGGAGGTGGTCGAGACCGGAAGCACCACCTCGGCTTCGAGGTCGACGACGGCTTCCACATCGGCGGTGCCCACCACTTCACCGTGCTCAACAGCGATGCGGTCTACGACTGGATGCTCCCGCTGCTGAAGCCTCGCCGCGCGCTCCCGCCGGGCACCCTCTGATCTGCGGGCGCGGTTGTACCGGTCGTGCGCTGTCCCTGAAAACCGCCCTCGAAAACCGCCCCCGGGAACCACCCTCCAGACGGTCGCCGCCGACATAGTGTCATCGGTGCCGTTGCACGGGGTGCCTTCCAGGGGCGGTTTTCAGTCAGCGGCGACGTCTGGGCCCACCGCTGCTCGCGAGCGCCGGGGCCGCTCTCACCTCGGCCCATCCCCGCGCGCAAGCTGCAGATGACACCTCTACCCGGAACCAGCGATGCCGCGGCGGCGAGGGCCGCTCCCCACCCGCCACCACAACCCCACCCACGACACGACGACAAGCGCAGCAACCAATCCCCGCACCAACCCGAGCGCAGAATCCGGATAGATCACCCCGGTCAGGTAGTTGTCGATGAATCCGGTGGGTGGCAATCCTTTCTCGCCCGCCTGGTGCCGCGCCCAGTTCTCGGCGTCGGTCAACGGGCAACCCAGGCCAATGCCCACCGATGCGATCCCCCACCCCACCGCTGCGAGGTGGAGCACGACCGTGCGCGGCCAGCGCCAGGCGATGAACCCGCCGAACATCACGTACAGCAGGAACATCATGTGCAGGACCGCCATGCCGTCGGCCAGGACCCGATATGGCATGTATCCAGCGTAAATGGGGCGGGTTCGTCATTCTGCGGATCCGGAACACACCTATATCGGACACTCGAAGCGAGAAGCATCCGCTCGACGGAAGGACGCCATCGGTGAGCACGAGCATGACCGACGAGGCCGCCAACGTATTCGCCGACCCGACGGCATATGCCGACGAGCCGCGACTGCACGCGGCGATGGCTCACCTCCGCGCGCACAACCCGGTCGCGTACGTCGACAAGGCGCCGTACCGCCCGTTCTACGCGATCACCAAACACGCCGACATCATGGACATCGAGCGCGATCACAACCTGTGGCTCAGCGAGCCGCGACCCGTGCTGGTGACCGCCGTGGCCGACGACTTCGCCAAGTCGCAGCTCGACTCCGGCGCGGGCCTGCGGACGCTGATCCACATGGACGATCCCCACCACAAGAAGGTGCGGGCGATCGGACAGGACTGGTTCCGACCAAAAGCGTTGCGTGATCTGGAGATCCAGGTCGATGCACTCGCCAAACGCTATGTCGACAGGATGGCCGAGATCGGCCCCGAATGCGACTTCGTCGAGGACATCGCCGTCCACTTCCCGCTGTACGTCATCATGTCGCTGCTCGGGCTCCCCGAAGAAGACTTCCCCCGGATGCACCAACTCACCCAGGAGATGTTCGGCGCCGACGACAAGGAGTACCAGCGAGGCACCACCATCGAGGAGCGGATGGCGACACTGCTCGACTTCTTCGACTACTTCAGCAAGCTGACCGCCTCCCGTCGCGCGAAGCCCACCGGCGACCTCGCGTCGGCAATCGCCAACGGACGCATCGACGGTGAACCCCTCTCCGACGTCGACACCGCGTCCTATTACGTGATCGTCGCCAGCGCCGGCCACGACACCACCAAGGATGCGATCTCCGGCGGTCTGCGCGCACTCATCGAGAACCCCGGCGAACTCGACCGCCTCCGTCACGAGCCCGACCTCATCGGAACCGCCGTCGAGGAGATGATCCGGTGGACCACACCGGTCAAGGAGTTCATGCGCACCGCCGCCGCGGACACGACTGTGCACGGCGTGCCCATCGCCAAGGGTGAATCCGTCTATCTCGCTTACACTTCCGGGAACCGTGACGAAGAGATCTTCGACGACCCGTTCACCTTCGACGTCGGACGCTTCCCCAACAAGCACCTCGCGTTCGGCTACGGCGTACATTTCTGCCTCGGCGCGGCGCTGGCCCGGATGGAGATGAGAAGTCTGTTCAGCGAACTGATCCCTCGCCTGGACTCGATCGAGTTCGCCGGCGAACCCGAGTTGGCTGCAACCGTGTTCGTCGGCGGACTCAAACACCTGCCGATCCGCTACCGGCTGCGATGAGGCGCACACATCGAACCCGGTCGAATTGGGTACACGGGCATCCATGACTCACTTCGACTTCTACTTCGATCCGGTGTGTCCGTTCGCTTGGGCTGCGTCACGATGGCTTCGTGACCGCGCGGCCGCACACGGCGCCGACGTCGACGTCGACTGGCATCTCATGAGCCTCGCGATCCTCAACGAGGACGAGGAGCCCGAGTCCGACGAACAGCGCCGCCAACTCGAGACCGCCCGCCGTCTGGGTCGCGTCGTCGCAGCTGCGTCCGCGAAAGCCGGTGTGGATGCGATCGACCCGCTCTACACGGCACTCGGCAAGCGCATCCACCATGCCGGCGACGAGATGACACCCGCCGTCGTCTCGGAGGTACTGGCCGAGGCCGGTCTCCCCGCCGAACTGGCCGACGCCATGGACGATGCATCGTTCGACGACGCGGTGCGCGAATCCCACCAGCGCGGTCAGGACGCACTCGGCGAGGACGGCGGCAGCCCCATCCTCGGCATCGACGGCACCTTCTTCTTCGGTCCCGTCCTCGCCGACCTCCCGACCGGCGACGAGGCCGAAGCGCTCTATTCCTCGCTCGTCGCCCTCGCGGGCACCTCGACCTTCGCCCAGCTCAAGCGACCTGCGGACCCGCCGACCTTCTCGTGATCAGCCGTTCTCGTGATCACCGGATCTCCAGGTCGACCCGCTCGTCGTAGAAGCAGATGAGGTCGCGCACGGGCTCCGCGTCGTGCAGCGGATCGGTGTAGGTCCACGCGACGTCGGGGATGACCTCGTCGCCGACGATCGCCGACCAGTACGTCGCCTGACCCTTGTACGCACACACCGTGACGGTGTCGGAACGCTGGAGGACGTCCATCCGGACGTCGTCACGCGGAATGTAGTGCCGGATGGGTAGGTGCGTCTCGAGGAGCAGCGTCGGGTGTCGGCTCTCGGCCAGCACGGTGTCACCGATCCGCACGACGACGTGCCTGCTGGTGGGCAGGCAGTCGATGCGTTGGTACGGGTCGTGCGCATGCCCCATCACGGCCTGTTCCTCTTCGCGCCATTCGTCGAATGCGTCCCAGTCGAGCAGGACGTAGTCCGCGAGATCGGAGTCGTCGAGGCGGAAACCGGCCTCTGCGAGTGCCCTTGTGCCGGTGAAGATGTCGTAGGCCGATCCGCCGGCGGTGTGCATCGAGAACGGATGTTGCGGCGTGAGGATCGGCGGGGTGTTCCGTGGCCGGCGTCGTCGGGGTGCGGTGTTCGAGTCGTCCGACGACATCGGCCGACGGCACCGCATAACAACCGACCACCCGGTACGGCTCCCACACCTGGATCGGTGCAAGTGAGTCGACGACCACCTGACCGTCGACGTATGCGCGGACACGACGACGCATGTCCGTCCACCGCAGGAGACCCATCTGGGACTTCGAGACTTCATCCAGTGACGTGGCCATGGACCGATGGTCCTCCGGCTCGTGTCGATTGGCCAGAGCTTTCGTCGGTGACCACACTGCAACCCGGCGAACACCGATATCGGCTCCGGGCCGGTGCCACGATGGGAAAGTGGCCGACGCACCGGACAGCGAATCTCCCGAACGGCGATCGGGCGCCGACGATGCCGACTGGAACCGGGCCGAACGCAACGAGACCGAGACACAGCGCCTCGACCGCAACTGGAACTCTCTCTCCTCCAGGAGCTGCGCGTGGTGCAGACCGGGGTGCAGATCCTGACCGGGTTTCTTCTCACGCTGCCGTTTCAGGACGGCTTCGAAGAGCTGGGTGGTGCGCTCCGCGTCGTCTACCTGGTCACCGTCTCGTTCGCTGTCGGGGCAGCGATACTTCTCGCCGCGCCGGTCGCTCTTCACCGCGCGCTGTTCCGTCGGCACCAAATCGGACTGCTGGTCAGCCGTGCGCACCGTCTGGCCTTTGCCGGTCTCACACTTCTCGGTCTGGCACTGTCGGGTGCGATCACCGTCGTGTTCGGAGCCACCGCAGGACCCGTGCCCTCGGTCATCGCCGGCGTCTGCACGCTCGTTCTGTTCTCCCTGGCCTGGGTCGTCCTGCCGCTGAGCGCTCGGGCGACGACCCCCTCCCCCGGCGACGACCACCGTTGACAGTCCACGCTCCGCACAGGTAGGCAGACGAGGTGACCACTGCGCCGAGCTTCTCCGAAACCCGCTTCGACGAAGTCTCGGTGCTGGAGCCGGCCGGCGGTGGGGCCTTCCCGCGCGGCAACACCGTGATCGCGCACGGTTCCGAGGCGACGCTGGTCCTCGACCCCTCCCTCGACGTCGACCACGACCCGGTCGGCGCGGATGCCGTCATGATCAGCCACGCGCACGAGGACCACATCGCCGGACTGCGCCACTTCGACACCGCCAAGTTCGCGCATCACGACGAAGTCGGCGGGGTTCGCTCACTGCAGGTCCTGCTCGACGGTTACGGGCTGACGCCGGAGGAGCGCGCCGCGGTCGATACCCAGATCGGCGACACCTTCGCGCTCACGCCCGGTTTCCCTGAAGCCGAGGGCGTGGGCGACGGGCACGTCTTCGACCTCGGTGACATCACCGCGACCGTCATCCACCTTCCCGGCCACACCCGCGGACACAGCGGCGTCCTCATCGAACCGACCGGCTTCTTCTACATCGCCGACATCGATCTCACGTCGTTCGGCCCCATGTACGGCGACGTCGGCAGCAGCGTCGACGACTACCTGGCCTCCATCGCACGGGTGCGCGAGGTCGACGCCCGCTGGTACGGAACCTTCCACCAGAAGGGAGTCGTGGAGGGGGCCAAGGACTTCCGAGAACGGTTGACCGCATATGAGGGCGTCATTCACCGCCGCGAGGAACGACTGTTGGGGTTTCTCGACCGGCCACGGCGGCTGGAGGAGATCGTCGAGCACCGTCTGGTGTACCGCCCGCACGTGCAGATGCCGTTCGTCAACGCGGTCGAACGTCGTACTGCGCACCTCCACCTCGAACGACTCATGCGCCACGGCCAGGTCTCGACGACCGACGAGGGCGCCTTCTACCGACTGTGACGTGTGCACCCTGTGGACACCCGGACGCGTCGTCGGGCCGCGGGTGCGAAAATGACCGACATGCTGACTCCTGACGACGTGCACAACGTTGCCTTCGGAAAGCCGCCGATCGGAAAGCGCGGCTACAACGAGGACCAGGTCGACCAGTTCCTCGACGACGTGGAGGCGACCATGCGGGATCTCTACGACCGTCTTGCACGCTACGAGGGCCGCCCGCCGTGGTGAAACCGGTTTCACCTTGACGTTCATCTGACCTCGACTCCGCCGGGCCGAACCGACGTACTACCGTTTGTCGTGTAACTCGACTCGGAGGTTTTACTGTGCAGAACATCGGCGTCATCGGCGGCGGCACCATGGGAGCTGGCATCGCGGAGGTGTGCGCGAAGTCCGGCAGCGACGTCGTCATCATCGAGGTCAAGCAGGAGTTCGCCGACGCCGCGCGTGCGCGCGTCGAGAAGTCCCTGTCCCGTGCCGTCAGCAAGAACAAGCTCAGCCAGGAGGATGCCGACGCCGCGCTCGGCCGTCTGCGCGTCAGCCTCGACTACGCCGACCTCGCCGATCGCGACCTGGTCATCGAGGCTGCCCCCGAGAACGAGCAGCTCAAGCGCGACATCTTCGCGCGTCTCGACGAGGCCGTCGGCGAGAACACCATCCTGGCCACCAACACCTCGTCGATCCCGATCATCAAGGTCGCCACCGCCACCAAGCGCCCCGAGCGCGTCGTCGGTGTCCACTTCTTCAACCCGGTCCCGGTGATGCCGCTGGTCGAGATCATCTCGACCCTGGTCACCTCGCCGGAGACCGCCGAAGCCGTCAGCGCGTACGTCAAGGATGTCCTCGGCAAGAACCCGGTCAACGCCGGCGACCGTTCGGGCTTCATCGTCAACGCACTGCTCATCCCGTACCTCTGCCAGGCCATCCGGATGTACGACTCCGGTTACGCCTCGGCCGAGGACATCGACACCGCGATGAAGGGCGGCTGCGGCTACCCGATGGGACCGCTGACCCTCGTCGACACCATCGGCCTCGACATCACTCTCGCGGCAGCCGAGTCGCTGTACGACGAGTTCGCCGAGCCGCACTTCGCGCCGCCGGCACTGCTGCGCCGCATGGTCGACGCCGGTCACCTGGGCCGCAAGTCCGGACGCGGCTTCTACACCTACTGATCAAGTCGGGACGATCCCGACAGAACGCCCCCGCGGCGACGCACCAAGCGTCGACCCGGGGGCGTTTTGTCGTCTTTGTGTAGTGCAGCCCGCGCGCCAAACCCTGATGTGATCCACCTCACGGTTGCCGTACGCGCTTGAGGCACAACAGCTTTCGGATCAGTATGACCGCGGATGTCGAGAGGGAGGTTACGGACCTGGTCGTCGTGGCAACACTCTGGACGTACACATCCCGCCGCGGATGAGAAGGGAGCGAGACCGAATGACTGTTTCGACCACCACCGTCCACCAGCAACTTCGTGCAATCCTCGCGATGACGCACACCGAGATCCAGATCGCCGAAACGCGTCAGGCCCAGGCCCGGACCGACGCAATCCGCAAGGAACTCGCCGAGAACGCGGAGAATGCGCAACTGCGTGCCGTCGCCATCGAGGAGGCCCTCCGCGAACGTGGCGGACTCGTCGACGTGATCCGTCCCGTGATCGGCCGCGTCGGCGCCCTGGCCAAGACCGTCGTCGAGCAGACCCAGCCGCTTGACGAGGCGCTCCTCGACGACCTCGCGCTCGAGCAGCGTCTCCTCGCACGCTCGACCTACCTCAAGGCCCTCGCGACCGGCCAGGAGGACAAGGCTCTCGTCGACCTGGCCGAGAAGCTGATCGTGGCCCATACCGCGACGGTCGACTGGCTGACCACCGTCCTCGCCGAAGAGGCGTTGGGTGGACCCACCGCGCTGCGTCGCGGCCCGACCCAGTGGGTCAGCGGACTCGCAGCGCGTGCACTCACCGCGCCGGCGAACGGCGCATCGTGGGCCATCGACCGGACTGCCGACTTCGCTCGACAGCTTCCCGATCCGATCGCGCTGATACGCAGTCGATTCGCGACCGCCGTCGACGACGCCGCGGATGCCGCAGCGCGCGCCGGTGACGCCATCGAGAACGCCGGCACCGCCGTCTCGAAGACCGTCGCCGCCGGACGCGACGCAGCACTCGAGGCGGTCGAGGACAGCGCCCGCGACAACGGCGCCAAGGGTGCCGCGGACGCACTCCACCAGCTCCGCGAGATCACCGGAACCGTCGAAGCCGAGGACCTTCCGATCGAGGGCTACCCCGATCTCAACGTCGGCGACGCGGTCGCCGCGGTCAAGGAACTCTCCACGCCGGCCGATCTGCGGGTGACCCTCGCCTACGAGGAGACCCACAAGAACCGCCAGCGGGTCGTCTCGGCCATCGAGATCCGTTTCGCCGAGCTCGCCAAGGAACTGGTCGGCATCGACAGCTGATCTGGCTCGAGGCAACACGACGGTCGCCATCCACCCGGATGGCGGCCGTCGTCGTATTTCCGCACCACGCTCGTCCGACGCCGCGCTCACGGGATCCGTTCTCGCTTACCTTCATCGCGTGAGCGCGAACGGAGGGAGTGAGCGAAGGTCGTGACCGATTCGTCGAAACCGCAGCTCACACGCGCGGCGCCGTCGTAGTGTCGCGCAATGACCCTCCCCACCACAGCAATCACCGCCCTCGCCGCGGCGGCACTCCTCACGCCCGTCCTGCTGGGACCGGCGAACGCGAATGCGACTCCCTCGTCGGGGGTTTCGGCGGTCACCCTCGCCCACACCGACATCCCTGCCGGACTCCTGCCGTTCGTTCCGCAGGGAGCACACGTCGAGGTCCGCGAGATCACCATCGCCCCTGGCGGAACCACCGGCTGGCACTACCACGACGCACAGATCTACGGTCTCGTCCGGCAGGGCACGCTCACCCACCCGGGCGCGGACTGCAAGCCGGTCGTCTACCGGGCGGGCCAGATCATCGAGGAGCCCGGCGGGAAGGCCAACACCCACGAGGGCACGAACCTGGGCACCGTGCCGGTGATCCTCGACGTCCTCTACGTGATGCCGCCCGGCAAGCCGCTGTCGGAGGATGCCGACGCCCCGGCCTGCGCCCAGCCGTAGGCCGCCGCCCTAACGAAACGGGAACGAATCGGCGTAACCGCAGGTCACAAGGTCCGGTCGGACGTACCGTCGCCCGATGACTCCTACGATCCGAACAGTTATCGGCGGCGTCGTCGCGGCGGCCGCCCTCCTGGGGCCCGCGCTCATCGGCCCCGCCACCGCGAATGCCACGCCCTCGACCGGGGTCTCGTCGAAAACGTTGGCCCGGACCGAGATCCCGGCCGGACTCCTGCCGTTCGTCCCGCGGGGAGTGGACATCGAGGTCAAAGAGACGACCATCGCGCCCGGCGGCACCACCGGCTGGCACCACCACGACGGCGAGACCTTCGCGTTCGTCCGGCAGGGCACGCTCACCCACCCGGAGTCGGACTGCAAACCGTCGATCTACCCCGCCGGGAGCATCTTCAGCGATCCGCCCGGCGAGAAACACGTCCACGAGGGCAAGAACGTCGGCGACGTCCCGGTGGTCATCGTGTTCCTGTATCTGACACCACCGGGCAAGCCACTGTCACAGGACGCACCGGCGCCCGCCTGCGCCGAGTCGTAGGCGGCGTCGGGATCACGATCTCGGACGACTCCCGTTGCCGCAGCCGTAGACTCCCCACTCATGCACCGTCGCGTCGTCCTGGTCCTGTCACTGCTCCTGGCCGTCGTCGCCACCTCGCTGCCGGGCGTCGGCACCGCCCGCGCCGACTCCGCACTGGTCTCCGCCCGTTCGGCGGTGTTCGGCCCCCACAATGTCGACCAGACCACCGGCGCGGTCCGGAACGACCGCGTGATCTTCTCCTGGTTCGGCGTCTCGAGTTTCGCCGTGGCCATGTCCGGTCAGGTGTTCCTCACCGACGCGTGGGTGCCCAACGCCTACCGCAACCAGGTCCCCACGACGCGCGCGCAGATCGCTGCGATCAAACCGTCGCACATCTTGATCGGCCACGGGCACTTCGACCATGCCGCCGATGCCGACGACATCGCGAAGGCCTCCGGTGCGCGCCTCGTCGGCTCGGCCGGTCACTGCGCCTTCTTCCGCCGGCCCGACGTCGCGTGCGACGCGGTTGTCCCTGCCGGCGCACGTCCCGGCAGCACCCAGATCTACCGTGGCATCCCGGGAATCACGGTCACCGCGATGAGCAACATCCATTCGACCCTCAAGGCGCCCACGGGGCAGCATCCCCCGCTGCTGCCGATCCCACCGAGCGACCGTCTGCTCACCGACCCGCCGCAGGCGGACGAACTCGGCCGTCTCGCCGGGCATCTGAACGACCCGGAGGGTGGCGCGGTCCTCTATGCGTTCTCCGTCGGCGGCCGCCGGATCGTCTGGAACGATTCGGTCGGTCCGGTGAGCCAGGATCCCGGCGGTCGGGCGATCCTCGCCGGCCTACGCGCTCTCGGCCCCGTCGACCTGCACGTCGGGTCCATCCAGGGCTTCAACGAGATCACCAACGGCCTGGGCGACCCGATGCGCTACATCGACGCGTTGCGCCCGAAAGTCTTTGTGCCCAACCATCACGACGACTGGTTCCCGGTGATCGCGACCCCCGCCGTCAACCGCGAACGGGCCTTCTTCGACGCCCTGAGAACCATCGACGCCCGTCCCGAGGTCCGCTATCTCCGCGACCCGGAGGACTACCTGCGTCCCGATCGCGTCACGCTCTCACTGCGCTGAACGGGGTGAACCTGCTGTTCCCGCGGAGTTTTGATCAGATCCAGAAAAACGACGTGAACTCGTAGGCGGTGTGCCTATGGTGGTCGCGTGGCATCGACATCGGACTATGCCCAGCAACTCCGGGCCGCGGACCTTCGAGTCACCCAACCACGGGTGACGGTCATGCATGCCGTCGACGAACATCCCCACACCGACACCGAGACCATCTACGGCATCGTCCGCCAGACGCTGCCCAACGTGTCCCGTCAGGCCGTCTACGACGTCCTGCGGGCACTCACCGAGACCGGTCTCATCCGACGGATCCAACCGTCGGGTTCGGTGTCCCTCTACGAATTCCGCACCGGCGACAATCATCATCACGTCGTCTGCAGGTCCTGCGGAACCGTCGAGGACGTCGACTGCGCGGTCGGCGAGGCACCCTGCCTCACGGCCTCCGAGGACCACGGTTTCGTCCTCGACGAAGCCGAGGTGATCTTCTGGGGACTCTGCCCGGATTGCGTCAGTACGGCCCCGACCTGATCACATCCGTGATCGCAGCCCAACCGGTTCCACCATCGAAAGGAATGTCGTGACCTCCGACAGCCGCCCACCGAATTCCGCAGAAGACACCCGGAGCAACAGCGAGAGCGAGAATCCGGCGATTCCGTCGCCGGAGCCGAAAGCGCATGCGCCGCTGACCAACAAGGACTGGTGGCCCGAACAGATCGATCTGTCGGTCCTGCACGCGCATTCCCCGCTGTCCAACCCGCTGGGCGAGGACTTCGACTACAAGAAGGAATTCGCGAAGCTCGACGTCGAGGCACTCAAGGCCGACCTCGTCTCGCTGATGACCCAGTCGCAGGACTGGTGGCCCGCCGACTACGGCCACTACGGAGGTCTGTTCATCCGCATGAGCTGGCACGCGGCCGGCACGTACCGCATCTTCGACGGCCGCGGCGGCGGCGGTCAGGGTGCGCAGCGTTTCGCCCCGCTCAACAGCTGGCCGGACAACGCGAACCTCGACAAGGCACGACGCCTGCTGTGGCCGATCAAGCAGAAGTACGGCAACAAGCTCTCGTGGGCGGACCTGCTGGTCTTCGCCGGCAACGTCGCGCTGGAATCCATGGGGTTCAAGACCTTTGGCTTCGGCTTCGGTCGCGAGGACATCTGGGAGCCGGAGGAGGTGTTCTGGGGCCCCGAGGACCAGTGGCTCGGCACCGACAAGCGCTACTCCGGTGAACGCGAACTGGCAAAGCCGTTCGGCGCCACCACGATGGGCCTGATCTACGTCAATCCCGAAGGACCCGAGGGCAAGCCGGACCCGATCGCGGCGGCCTACGACATCCGCGAAACCTTCGCCCGGATGGCGATGAACGACGAGGAGACCGCAGCTCTCATCGTGGGCGGCCACAGCTTCGGCAAGACCCACGGCGCCGGCGACGCCGATCTCGTCGGCCCCGAGCCCGAGGCCGCACCGATCGAGCAGCAGGGCCTGGGCTGGAAGTCCAGCTACGGCAGCGGCAAGGCGGAGGATGCCATCACCTCGGGCCTGGAGGTCGTCTGGACCAACACGCCGACCCAGTGGGACAACAGCTTCCTCGAGATCCTCTACGGCTACGAGTGGGAGCTGCAGAAGAGCCCCGCCGGGGCCTGGCAGTACGTCGCCAAGGACGGTGCTGGCGCGGGCACGATCCCGGATCCGTTCGGCGGACCGGGACGCGCACCGACCATGCTGGTCACCGACGTCGCGCTACGCGAGTCGCCGATCTACGCCGACATCACCCGCCGCTGGCTCGACCATCCCGAGGAACTCGAGGTGGCCTTCGCCAAGGCCTGGTACAAGCTGCTCCACCGCGACCTGGGGCCGGTCACGCGCTACCTCGGACCGTGGGTTGCCGAGCCGCAGATCTGGCAGGACCCGGTGCCGGCCGTCGACCATGAGCTCGTCGACGACTCCGACATCGCGTCACTGAAGAGCAAGCTGCTCGAGGCGCTCTCGCCGACCCAGCTGCTCAAGACCGCGTGGGCGTCGGCGGCGAGCTTCCGCAGCACCGACAAGCGCGGCGGCGCGAACGGTGCACGCATCCGCCTCGAACCGATCAAGAACTGGGAGGTCAACGAGCCCAGCGAACTCGCCAAGGCCCTGCCGGTCTACGAGCAGATCCAGAAGGACTTCAACGACTCGGCGTCCGGCGGCAAGAAGGTGTCGGTGGCCGACCTGATCATCCTCGGTGGCGCCGCCGCCGTGGAGAAGGCCGCCGAGGCAGCCGGTTTCCCGGTCACCGTGCCGTTCACACCGGGTCGCACCGACGCCTCGCAGGAGGAGACCGACGTCGACTCGTTCGAGGTGCTCGAGCCCGCGGCGGACGGCTTCCGCAACTACAGCCGTGGTGGTGAGAAGGCCCCGCTGGAGCAGCTGCTGCTCGAGCGCGCCTACATGCTCGGCCTCACCGCTCCGGAGCTCACCGTGCTGATCGGCGGACTCCGGGCCCTCGACGTGAACTACGGCGGCTCCAAGCACGGCGTGTTCACCGATCGTCCGGGCGTGCTGTCGAACGACTTCTTCCGCAACGTCGTCAGCATGGACTACGAGTGGAAGTCGGGCACCGACGAGAACGTCTACGAGGTCGTCGACCGCTCGTCGGGCCAGACCAAGTGGACGGCGACCGCCGCCGACCTGTCCTTCGGTTCGCACTCGCAACTGCGCGCGCTGTCCGAGGTCTACGCTCAGGACGACAACGCCGAGAAGTTCGTCAACGACTTCGTCAAGGCGTGGGTGAAGGTTGCCGAGAACGATCGTTTCGATCTGGGCTGATCCAGCCTGATCGATCGGGAGCACCCCGCGGACCAGGGCCGCGGGGTGCTTCCGTGTCCAGGTCGGGTTATAGTACGGATTGAAGAATTGCTCAATCCGTCAATCCATCAACTGGACCGTCAGCCCACTCGATCGCCGCTGGAGTGACCCGTGACCGATACCGGCCCCGACAAGCCGCTGTACGAGATCAAGGCCAACCTGTTCAAGGCCCTCGCGCACCCCGCTCGCATCCGTGTCCTCGAGGTGCTCAGCGCCAACGGCGATCCGACGCCGGTCAGCGAACTCATCGCGGCCACCGACCTCGAACCGACGTTGCTGTCACAACATCTGGGCGTCCTCAAACGGCACCGGGTGGTCACCGCGAACCGCGTCGGCAACGCCGTCTTCTACGAACTCGCCCACCCGAAGATCTCCGACCTCCTGGTCATCGCGCGCACGTTCCTGATCGACACCCTCGACGCCCAGCGTGAGCACCTCGATGCCATCTCGTCGCTTCCGCCGGTGACCCGCCGGTGAGTACCGACGCCGTCACCGGCACGCTCTCCCGGGTCAGGGGCTTCGTCCCCCGCCGCAGCGACTACGCCGACCTCCCCCGGAGCTGGAAGACCGACATCCTCGCCGGTGTGACCGTCGGTATCGTCGCCCTCCCGCTGGCGCTCGCCTTCGGGATCAGCTCCGGCGTCGGCGCCGCCGCGGGCCTGATCACCGCGGTCGTCGCCGGTCTCGTCGCCGCCGTCTTCGGCGGCTCGCACGTCCAGGTGTCCGGACCCACCGGCGCGATGGCCGTGATCCTGGCACCGATCGTCGCCGAGCACGGCCTGAGCAGCATCGCGATGGTCACCGTCCTCGCAGGCCTGCTGGTGCTGATCGCGGGCGTACTCGGACTCGGACGCGCGGTGACGTTCATCCCGTGGCCGGTCATCGAGGGCTTCACCCTCGGCATCGCGGCGATCATCTTCCTGCAGCAGGTACCGGCGGCATTCAACACGGCAGCCCCGGCGGGCATGCGGACCCTCAACGCGGCGATCGACGTCGTCGTCCACGCCGACTGGTCGAAGGCCTGGGCCACGCTGGCCGTCGTCGCGATGGTCGCGGTGATCATGGTGGCGCTGCCGCGTATCCATGCCTCCATCCCCGAATCCCTCACCGCGGTCATCGCGGTCACCTTGGTCGTCTACTTCACCGATGTGTTCGACGTGGCGACGATCGGGCAGCTGCCGTCGTCGCTGCCCGCGCCCTCGATCCCGCAGGTCGACTCCGAGGCACTGCGGGCGATGTTCGGCGCGGCGGTGGCGATCGCCGCGCTCGCCGCCATCGAGTCGCTGCTCTCGGCGCGGGTCGCGGCGACCATGTCGCCGACCGGCCCGTACGAGCCCGACCGCGAGCTGTCCGGGCAGGGTCTGGCGTCGATCGCGTCGGGTCTCTTCGGTGGCATGCCCGCGACGGGCGCGATCGCCCGCACCGCGGTCAACGTGCGGTCCGGCGCCCGCACCCGGGTCGCGGCGATCGTGCACTCGCTGTTGCTGCTGGGGGTCGTCTACCTGGCCACCGGCCCGGTGTCGGAGATCCCGCTCGCCGCGCTCGCCGGCGTGCTGATGGTGACGTCGTTCCGCATGGTGTCCGTCGGGACCGTCCGCGCGATCCTGCGGTCGACCCGCTCGGACGCCCTGATCTTCGTGGTCACCGCGATCATCACCGTGACGCTCGACCTCATCGAGGCCGTCGAGATCGGCATCGTCGTCGCGGCGTTCTTCGCGCTGCGCCAGGTCGCCCAGCGGGCGAGCGTGACCCGCGAGCCGCTGCCCGGGCCGGCGCGACCCGGTGATGAGCGCATCGCCCTGCTCCGCCTCGACGGCGCGATGTTCTTCGGCGCCGCCGAGAAGATCTCGACCACCATCTCCGCGGGCGCCGACCGCAACGAGTCGGTGAAGGTGGTCGTCATCCGGATGTCGCACCTAGGCATGCTCGACGCCACCGGCGCCCGCTCGCTCGCCGAGATCGTGACCGATCTGGAGAAGCGCGGCATCACGGTGATCATCAAGGGTGTGCAACCCGAACACCTCGGACTGCTCGAAGGTGTCGGCGTCGTCGACTCCTTGCGCCACGACAACCATCTCGTCGGCACCCTCGACGAGGCCATCGCCCACGCGCGGAGTCACGTCGAACGCGAGAGAATGTGAACTACCTGCATCGACGCGGGTTTCGGAGGTACCGGGACGTCCCGGCTCCGGCGGCATCAAACCACAAGACCCGAGGCCCCTGAACGCGAGGCTGATCACAGGGGGCAGAATCGGGGAGTAGTTGTCACACGAGCACACCGCAAGCGTGGTATCGGTGAAGCCTGACTCACAAGGTCGCCGGCGACACCGGTTAATACAGACAGAATCGAGAACATTAGGCATGAGCACCCAGAAGCCGACCATCATCTACACGTTGACCGACGAAGCCCCCATGCTCGCCACCCACGCGTTTTTGCCGGTGGTGCGCACGTTCGCCGGAGCGGCCGGCATCGAAGTCGAGACCAGCGACATCTCGGTCGCTGCGCGCGTCCTCGCCGAGTTCTCCGATCTCCTCCCCGAAGACCAGAAGGTCAACGACAACCTCGGCGAACTGGGCAAGCTCACCCAGAAACCCGACACCAACATCATCAAGCTCCCCAACATCAGCGCCTCGGTGCCGCAGCTCCTCGCCGCGATCAAGGAACTGCAGGAAAAGGGTTACGACCTTCCCGACTTCCCCGGCAACCCGAAGAACGAGGAAGAGCAGGCGATCCGCGACCGGTACACCAAGTGCCTGGGCAGCGCGGTCAACCCGGTTCTGCGTGAGGGCAACTCCGATCGCCGCGCGCCGAAGGCCGTGAAGGAGTACGCGCGCAAGCACCCGCACAGCATGGGCGAGTGGTCGATGGCATCGCGTACCCATGTCGCGCACATGCGCGAGGGCGACTTCTACCACGGTGAGAAGTCGATGACCGTCGAAGGCGACCGCAAGGTCAAGATGGAACTCATCCCGGACGACGGCAGCGAGACGCTGATCCTCAAGCCCGAGGTCGACATCACCGACGGCGACGTCATCGACAGCATGTTCATGAGCAAGAAGGCGCTCATCAAGTTCTACGAAGAGCAGATCGAGGACGCCTACAAGACCGGCGTCATGTTCTCGCTCCACGTCAAGGCGACGATGATGCGCGTTTCGCACCCCATCGTCTTCGGCCACGCGGTCAAGGTCTTCTACCGCGACGCCTTCGAGAAGCACGGCGCACTGTTCGACGAGCTCGGCGTCAACGTCAACAACGGCCTGTCGGATCTGTACAGCAAGATCGAGTCGCTCCCCAGCGCCCAGCGCGAGGAGATCATCGACGACCTGCACAAGTGCCACGAGCACCGTCCCGAGCTGGCCATGGTCGACTCGGCCCGCGGCATCTCGAACTTCCACTCCCCCAGCGACGTCATCGTCGACGCCTCGATGCCCGCGATGATCCGCGCCGGCGGCAAGATGTACGGCGCCGACGGACGCCTCAAGGACACCAAGGCGGTCAACCCGGAGTCGACCTTCTCCCGCATCTACCAGGAGATGATCAACTTCTGTAAGACCAACGGGCAGTTCGATCCCACCACGATGGGCACCGTTCCCAACGTCGGCCTGATGGCGCAGAAGGCCGAGGAGTACGGCTCGCACGACAAGACCTTCGAGGTCCCGGTCGGCGGCACCGCCAACATCACCGACATCGAGACCGGTGAGGTCCTGCTGACCCAGACCGTCGAAGAGGGCGACATCTGGCGTCTGTGCATCGTGAAGGACGCCCCGATCCAGGACTGGGTCAAGCTGGCCGTCAACCGCTGCCGCGACTCGGGCATGCCGGTCCTGTTCTGGCTCGACCCGTACCGCCCGCACGAGAACGAGCTCATCAAGAAGGTCCACAAGTACCTCCCCGACCACGACACCGAGGGTCTGGACATCCAGATCATGTCGCAGGTCCGTGCCATGCGGTACACCCTCGAGCGCGTCGTCCGCGGCCTGGACACCATTTCGGCGACCGGCAACATCCTCCGCGACTACCTCACCGACCTCTTCCCGATCCTGGAGCTCGGCACCAGCGCGAAGATGCTGTCGATCGTGCCGCTGATGGCCGGCGGCGGTCTCTACGAGACCGGTGCGGGCGGTTCGGCACCGAAGCACGTCAAGCAGCTCATCGAGGAGAACCACCTCCGCTGGGACTCGCTGGGTGAGTTCCTCGCCCTCGCGGTCAGCCTCGAGGACGTGGGCAAGAAGTTCGACGACGAGCGTGCGGTGATCCTGGCCAAGGCGCTCGACGCCGCGACCGGCAAGCTGCTCGAGAACGACAAGGGCCCGTCGCGCAAGACCGGTGAGCTCGACAACCGCGGCAGCCAGTTCTACCTCGCCCTGTACTGGGCGCAGGAGCTGGCCGGGCAGACCGAAGACACCGAGCTGGCCAAGCAGTTCGCGCAGCTGGCCGAGACCCTCGCCGCGAACGAGGAGAAGATCGTCCAGGAGCTGAACTCCGTCCAGGGTCAGCAGGTCGACATCGGCGGCTACTACTACCCGGACTGGGACAAGACCGCTTCGGTGATGCGTCCGAGCAAGACCTTCAACGAGGCGCTCGCTTCGCTGGACCTCTAGTCCTCGCCGTACCAATCGAAACGCCCCGGGTGATCCGTTCACCCGGGGCGTTTTTCGGCACTACCGTCGACCCCATGACCCACGCCGACATCAACTTCTACTTCGATCCCGTGTGTCCGTTCGCGTGGATGACGAGCAAATGGGTTCGCAAGGTCCAGGCGCAGCGCGATTACGGCGTCGACTGGCGGTTCATCTCGCTCCGACTGCTGAACTCGCACATCGACTACGCCGCGCATTTCCCGCCCGAGTACGAGGCGGGACACACGGCCGGACTCCGGCTGCTCCGCGTCGCTGCGAGCATCCGTCGAGAGCACGGACGGGATGCGATCGATCCGTTCTACGTCGCACTGGGCACCAGGTTCTTCGAGGAACACACCGGCACGTACACGGTCGACAACACCGACCACCGCGGCACCGTCGGCTTCCTCACCCCGGTACTGGAGGAGCTCGGGTTACCCACCCATCACGTCGACGCACTGGAGGACACCGGCATCGACGCGGAGATCCAGGCCGAGACCGACGAGGCACTCGCCCTCACCGGACGCGACGTCGGCACGCCGATCATCCACTTCCAGCCGCCGAATGGCGTGGCGTTCTTCGGGCCCGTCATCAGTCGCCTGCCCAGCGACGAGGACGCGGTCACCCTCTGGGACCACGTGGTCGGGCTGGCGAGCTTCCCCGGCTTCGCCGAACTCAAGCGGAGCCTGCGGGAGAAGCCGCAACTGCGCGCCTTCGGCGTGACCGACGACGAGACGCCCGAGCAGGAGGACTGGCACGCCGGTAGCCGGCGGACGCAGAAGGGCTGAGTCCGGCGTCGGGTCGTCACATGATGTCGGCTCCACAGATTTACCGGTCGTTTACTTTCACGTATTGCCACAGTCTCCGGATCAAATAATATAAGAGACGGCCGAGCGAGTTAGCTCCCGACAACGACGTCACGCGATCGGACCGGCCATCTCTTCCGCATCTCGCGGGCTGCACTCAGGAGACACCCCTCGATGAACGATCCCTGCATTCAGGACGTCCTCACCCGACTGGACCGACTGGAATCACAAGACGAAATACGTGCACTCAAGGCCCGCTACATGCAATGGGCGGACGACAAACGGCGACTCGATATGGGTGAGCTGTTCTGGGATGACGCGATCTGGGAAGAACTGGATCTCACCGGCTCGACGATCCCGGGGGCTCGATGGGCGGGGCGCGAGGCGATCGCCGAGATGTTCAACCAGAGCCCCGAGCGCTTGTGGTTCACCGTCCACTACTTGTCCAACGAGACGATCACCGTTTCCGGGGACCACGCCGTCGGTCGGTGGAAGCTGTTGGAGCCCTGCACTATTCGAGACGAAATAGCGATATGGCAAGGAGGCCATTACGTGGACGACTTCACCCGCCGAGACGGTGTCTGGAAGATCTCGCACCTGCGACTGACACTCGACTTCCAAACCCCTTATGAGGAGGGCTGGCTTCGCCGCCGCCATCTTCTCGACACGACGGCGCAGAGCTCATGAAGTACGCACGCTTCAGCCATGGCGGCGTGAACGGCGTCGGTATCGTCACCGGCAGCGCCGTCCAGCCGATCACCGAGTCACTGGACGCCGTCATCGGCGGCGCCACTCCGACACCGACCGGGAACCCAGTCGCTCTCGCCGACGTCGAACTACTCGCCCCCGTTCCTGAATCATCGCGGGGTGCATACTGTTTCGGCATCAACTACATCGCGCACCAGCAAGAGTCGGCCGCGCATTTCTCGGCGGACATCCCGACCGATCCGATCGTCTTCTTCAAAACGCCGTCGGCACTCACCGGCCCCTACGCAAGTATCGTCGCCGACGAAAGCGTTTCCGCTCAGCTCGACTGGGAGGTCGAGTTGGGAGTGATCATCGGGAAGGCTGGCCGCGACATCACTCCCGACGAGGTTGCCGACCACGTCTTCGGCTACACGATCGTCAACGACGTGACGGCACGTGACCTCCAAAAACGCTTTTCGCAGTGGCACATCGGTAAGAACCTCGACGCCAGGACGCCCGTCGGACCGTGGATCGTCACCACCGACACCATTCCCTATCCACCCACCCTCGAGCTGTCTCTCCGTGTCGACGGTGTCGAGAAGCAACGGGCGGTCACGACCGACATGATCTTCTCGATCACTCAGCAGATCTGCACATTGAGCCGCTACATCGAGCTCCTACCGGGCGATCTCATCGCCACCGGGACCCCTTCGGGAGTCGGATTCACCCGTACGCCAGCTGAGTTCCTCGCTCCCGGGAACATCGTCGAGGCAACCATCTCCGAGATCGGCAGCATCGTGAACCCGGTTTGCGACGGCCTCGGCAACGATCCGTCCACCGGTCCCGGAGCCGCCGACCTGGCACTCACTGAAGGAGTTCGATGAACAGCGCAGTCTTCACCGATTCCGAACCCGTCGGGTTCTACAGTCCTGCGGTCGTGGCACCGCCGAATGCACAACTCGTCGCCATCGCCGGGGTCCTGAGTACCGATGTCGACGGGAACTCCATCGGTACAGGCGATTTCGAAACACAACTGCGTACCGTGTTCGCCAACATGGCCAAAACCCTCGAGGCTGCCAACTCGTCCCTTTCCGACGTGGTGAAGTTCACCACCTATCTCGTCGACCCCGACCACATCGCCGAGTTCTATCGCGTCCGCGAGCTCATCTTCGCCGATCTGTATCCGAACAGGCGGCCGCCCGGCAACACCCTGCTGGTCGTCCAGCGACTGGTCCGGCCCGAGTTCCTCGTCGAGATCGAAGCAATCGCCACTACCCATACCCCATTCCCAGAAGGCGGGCCCCATGTCGGATAGTCCCATCTCGCCTCGTATCGACGGTGACACCGCGACCTACCCGAGCGGAAGCCGTCTTGTCGACTCGGGCCTGGTCGCCGACAATGCGGTCTCGGCCGGCGGCGGGTCGGGCTCACTCGCCCGTGGTTCGGCGGCATCGGCCGGCGGGATGTGGATGGGGGTCAGCAAGCTGCCACCCGGCCACCAGTCAGTCCCCCACCACCACCAGGATCAGACGTCCATCGTGTGCGTCGTCGAGGGCGCGATGCGTTTTCGCGTGCACGGTCCCGGCGGGCACGAGGAGTTCACCGCCGCTGCAGGGCAGATCGCCGTGATCCCAGGTGGATTGGTCCACGAAGAGTTCAACGACCTCGATGTCGAATGCGTATGCGTCGTGACCCGCAACAGCGAAACCCCGGTCGTCCGCAACGTGTGAGACCGCCATCAGCCCAACCCCCGAATCGTCCGCAGGAGCAGAGATGAACACGATCCCCCCACTCGTCCAGGATGTCCTCGACCGACTCGGCGTCCCCGAAGCCGACTTCACCACCGCCCGAACGATGCCCACCGAGGTTTACACATCCGAGGAGTTCTACGAGTTCGAGAAGGAGGCCATCTTCGCCAAGGAGTGGCTCTGCCTCGGGCATGTCAGTCAGATCCCGAAAATCGGCGACTACTACACGATCACGGTGGGCGACGAGCCTCTCATCGTCACGCGTGACAACGACGAGAACGTCCGGGTGATGTCGGCGATCTGTCAGCATCGCGCCTACCCCGTCGTGGAAGACAACGACAAGGGCAACACCAAGGAGTTCCGGTGCCCCTATCACTACTGGGCCTACAACCTGGAGGGTCAGCTCAAGACCGCACCGGAGATGAAGCGGACCTGCACCATGGCTCAGCTTCGTTCCGAGACCAGCCTTCCCAATCTCAAAGTCGAGATCTGGCACGGGATGATCTTCGCCAACATGGATCTGGATGCCGCCCAGTTGGCGCCGCAATTGGTGAAGCTCGAGGAAGAGATGGAGATCTACGGCGTCGCCAACCTCGAACTCACCGACCTCCAGGAGTTCCCCGGCCTCGAATGGAACTGGAAGGGTATGCACGAGAACGCGCTCGAGCCCTACCACACCTCCTTCGTACACATGGGGTACCACGAGGTCGCCCCCGCATCGATGGCAGAGTTCGTCGAGTTCGAGGACACCGACAACGTCATCATGCACCCGACCAACTACCGGTACATCGATGCCGGCTTCAACCCGACGGGCAAGGTCATCCTGCCGGTCTTCCCAGGGCTCGACGAACTCCGCCGAAGCCGGATCATGTTCGCCTCGATACTGCCTACGGTCTTCTTCGCGTTCAGCCCGGACCAGGTCTTCTACTTTCTAATCACCCCCGAGAGCGCCAACACGATGACGCTGCGAGCAGCGTGGCTGTTCCCGCCGGAGATCAAGAACGCCCCTGGCTTCGAGTGGACTTTCGAGATGCAGAACGCGGTGAACCAGGTCATCAACGACCAGGACATGGTCACCAACAAGCGTATGCAGGACGGGCAGAAGTCCCGTTACGCCAAGCGCGGTCGCTACTCGTGGCAGGAAACCACTCTGCCTCAGGTCAACCGCTGGCTGGCGCTGCGTTACCAGTCCCACGCGAAGTCCCTCACCGAGGCCGACTGAGTCACAAACGAATCGAAAGGTTCCCAGCATGACTGTCGGTGAGATCCGACCACCCGCCGCGACGAGTTCGATCGTGCAGGTCACCCGCCCCGAGTTCGGCATCAGTCGATCGCTGATGCCCACGCGAGTTCGGGCGCTCATGAACGCGGGCACGTGGGGCCTCACGGTCGTTCTCGTGCTGATCGGCGTCTACGAAGCCGCCAAAGCCGTCTTCGGGGTCTCCGATACGAGGATGCCGCACAGTTGGTCCATCGCGGAAGCATTCTTCGTCACCACCCCGGCCGGCGACATCCGTGCAGTGGCACTCGGTGAGAACATCGCCGTGACACTTCAGCAGTCACTGGTCGGGGTCGCTCTGGGTGTCTGTGTGGGGGCCGTACTGGGGGTCATCACTGCGAAGTCTGTGTTCGCCTCTCGCACACTGACTCCAGTGCTTGTGGCCACGCAGACATTGCCGCTGGTCGCGATCGTGCCGGCGCTGGTCATCCTCCTCGGCGACGGATGGTTCTCCCGTGCGGTCATCGCCTCGCTGCTGGCGTTCTTCCCCGTCTACGTCGCGGTGGCTCGAGCGCTCGGCGACATCCCGACAGCGCGCCGCCAGTTGTTCGTGTCGATGGGATGCTCCCGGATGAGAACTCTCGTGAGCCTCGATCTCCCGCTCACGATGCTCGCCGTGGCCACCACCATGCGGACCGCGACTGCTCTGGCAGTCACTGGATCGATCGTGGCCGAACTGCCGAGCGGCACCGACGAAGGCATTGCCGCCACGATGCTGACTGCCGCTTCGTACTACCTGACCGACCCCGAGGCCCTGTGGTGCGCGGCCCTGGTGGCCATGGTCGGCGGTGTCGTCCTCGTGTTCGTGCTCTCCGCGCTCGTCTCGTACGCGGTCCGCATCCTGCTCCGAATGCCCGCCGATGGAAAGGCCGGACAATGACCATTTCTCCCACCCAGATCACCGGATCACCGCGAGGGTCTGTCCCTGGCCAGGGCGCAATCGTGCTCGACTCGGTGACCAAGTTCTACGGGGACCGACTGATCCTCGATTCGATCGACCACGTCTTCGAGGCCGGGTCGTTCGTCTCCTTGATCGGGCCGTCTGGCTGCGGCAAGTCGACTCTCTTACGCATGATCGCCGATCTCGAACCGGTGACTTCCGGTGGCGTCCGAATCGGGTCTCGGACGCCGGCGGAGGCCAGACGTGATCACACCATGTCGATGGTCTTCCAGAGCCCCAACCTGATCCCGTGGCGGTCGGTGCGCCGCAACGTCGAACTCCCGCTCGAAGCCATGGGCGTCGACAGAGATCAACGTCGTCGGCTCGCCACGGCCGAACTCGATCGAGTCGGTCTCGGACAGCACCTCGACTCTCATCCCAGCACCCTCTCAGGCGGGATGGCCCAACGAGCAGCGATCGCGCGCGCACTGGTCAGCGATCCCCAGATCGTGCTGATGGACGAGCCCTTCGGCGCGCTCGACGAGATCCTGCGTGAGCGACTGAACTACGAGTTGCACACGCTCTGGGCGTCCACCGGGAAGACCATCGTGTTCGTCACCCACAGCATCGCCGAGGCCGTTGCGTTGTCCACCGACATTATCGTGATGGGACGCAACCCCGGGCGCATCCACGCGCATCTACCCGTCGACCTGCCTCGCGAACGAACTCCCGAACTCGCTGACACGTCACAGTTCTTCGAGCTGACCACCGAGGTTCGGCGGCTGCTGGCGAGCGCCTCATGACCGCGGTTGCGCCCGTCATCCGACGGCGGTCCAACCTTGGGGGAGGTTACTCCACCGGCCTTCGCGTCCTGGGCGTCGTCGGCCCCGTCGGAATCGTGGTACTCATCCTGGGCGCCTGGGAACTCTGGGTCGAAGCGGCGGGGATCAAGCCGTTCATCCTGCCTGCCCCCACCGCGATCTGGGAAGCCTTCGCCGAGCGTCCCGCGTTCTTTGTCGACCTCGGATTGCACACGTTACGAGAGGCGTTGGCCGGCTTGGCGCTCGGGTCGCTCGCCGGGGCGTTCAGCGCCGTTGCCGCCTTCCGGCTCCGCGTGCTGGGTCAGATCGCCGAAGTGGGCTCTGCCGCGCTGTTGGCACTACCGATGGTCGCACTGGTCCCCATCTCCAACGTCTTCTTTGGCCTGACGCCCGCCTCACGGATCTTCGTGGTGTCGGTCGCGGTGTATCCCATCGTGCTCTCGTTTCTGCTCCGCGGCCTCCGGGACACCGATCCCGGACTCGTCGAGGTGTTCCGGTCCATGTCGATCTCCCCGATTCAGACCATCCGGGATCTGTACGTCCCATCCATGCTGCCTGCCTGCATGAGTGCACTGAGGGTGGGTCTGCCGACTGCCTTCTCGATCGCCATCGTGGCCGAGTTCTTCGGCGGCGAACTCAACACCCTCGGCACCTTTATCAAGTCATCGGCGGTGCAGTCGCGGGTTGCCGACACCTGGGGTGCCGCCCTGGTCGCCTTCATCTTCGCGGTGGTGCTCTACTTCGGGATCTCGCTACTCGAACGCCGCGTATTGCGTTGGCACCCTTCTCGAACCGCCTGACCCGCTCACAACCTGGTTCATGCCGTTCACCCGGTGTGTCCTTCTCCCGCTCAGTGTGTCCAAGCGGACACCCTCCCCAGTAAGGAAGCCATGATGTCATTCCTGTCCACCCCACGAACAGGCGCCTCACGGCGTCCCTGGTCGAGCACCCTGCGTTTCGCGGGGGCGGCGGTCGCCGCGGTTGCTGCGATCTCGCTGACCGCCTGCGGCAGCGACAATTCCGCCGGAAACGACGGCAAGGTCGAAGTCGTCCTCGGGTGGGTGGTCCAGCCCGAGTTCGCCTCTGTCTTCGCCGCCGAGGCGCTTGGCTACTACGACGAGGCAGGCCTCGACGTCACCATCAAGCCGGGCGGCCCCGAGGTGAACGCGGAACAACTCGTGGGCGCAGGCAGCGCACAGTTCGGCGTCGACAACGGCTCCAACGTGTTTCTGTCCAACGACGTCGGTACCGACCTGGTGACACTGGCCCAATTGGAGCAGGAGACCTCGCTACGCCTCGTCTCACGTGCCGCGGACAACCTGCAGGGTCCGGAAACCTGGAAGGGCAAGAAGATCGGCGTGTGGTCGTCGGCCAATTCGCTCTACGCGTCCCTGGCCAAGCACAACGTCGAAAAGGACACCGACGTGACGCTCGTCGAGCAGGGTTTCGACATGTCACAGTTCCTCAACGGCGAGATCGACATGGCGTCGGCATACGGCTACAACGAGGTCGGTCAGATCCTGCAGGCCGGTGTTCCCCTGTCGGACCTGACGATCTACGACTACAGCGAGGACGGCACCGCGACCATCGGCCTGCAGCTGTTCGGTAACGGCGACTTCGTCGAGTCCAACCCGGAGAAGGCGGCGGACTTCACCGCCGCCACGATCAAGGGCCAGGTCTACTGCCGCGACAATCCGGAGGAATGCGTGCAGTTCGTCGCCGACGCCGGCGCGACCATCGACAAGAACTTCATGCTCTGGCAGATGAACGAGGTCAACAAGTCCGTGTGGTCCACGGATGTGCCCGTCGGAACCCTGGATCGCGCGCTGTACCAGCAGACCGCCGACGTTCTCGCGGACACCGGTGTCATCGAGAACGCCCCCGACCTGGACGCCGTGATGGGCACCGAGATCTACAACTCTGCTGTCGAAAAGCTGACCGACCTCGACCTGACCAACAAGACGTTCACGCCGAAGGAGAACCCGATCCCGTGAGCACCACGACACGCGACGTCATCTTCACCGACGTCTACCACCCGCTGACCGGAGAACGTGCGGACATCACGATCTCCGTTCCCTCGCCGACGTCACCCGGCCCGACCACGGTCGAGGGTTCCAAGCTGTGGGCCTTGCCGGGCATCTACGACGGTGACGCGCACATTCCGCTGCTGAGCATGGGTCTCCGACATCAAGAGGTTCACAGCCCCCGAGCGGGCGGGATCACCCACGTCAACACCGCCCTGCAGTGGCAGCAACTGAAGGACTTCAACGTGACGGTCGTGGGCGAGTTCTGCGCTTCGACGAGCCTGCCCCGATACATCCCGACGCTGTCGGTGGAACCGGAGAACACCGACGGTTTCGCAGCGTGGCTGGACGAACATGCCGATGAGTTGCACCCGCACTGGGCGAGAGTCTGCAAACTCTACTCACCGGACCCCAATTTCGAAGCGAACGTCAACGCAGTGTGGCGGGCGGGGCTCACCGCAGTCATCTATTCCTGGGATGACGACGACCTGGACCGGGTGGCGGCACTGCGTGGGGGCCCCATCCATCACCGGCATGCCAGGTCGAAGGCAACCACCGAGATCATGCGGTCCACCCCGAACGCCACGATCCAGACGTCGCCGCACTATCTGGTCGAACTCGTCGAGAAACACGCAAAGAACCTGCATGTGCTGCCGCCTGTACCCGGCGGTGGCGACCGCACCTCGCTGTTGAGTGTGCTCGAATCAGAAATCGACATGATCGCGACCGATGACAACGCGCCGGTTCACGGCAACACCGGCCCGGGTCTGTCCAGTCAGCGCTACATGTTGTCTGCCCTGCTGACTGTCGCCGAGCACGAAGGTCTGTCGCTGCAAACGCTCTGGAACAAGGTCACGAGCGCTCCCGCCGAGATCTTCGGTACCCGGGACCTCGTCGGTGACTCACTGATCGTCGTCGATCCAAAGCACCGCAAGCAGGTCGGGTCGGAAACGGGCGAAGCCATTCGAAACCCCTATGCCGGGCTGGTATTGTCCGGCGCTGTTGTGGCCATGACCTGCGACGGGCAGGGAGTGGTGTTGTGATCATCCGGGGATCGAGATGACGTACTCGTATTCGTCCATCGAGGGAGGCTGACATGAGCGCGCTCCCGCCCCCAACCCCGAAGCCCAGTCGTCGTACCGCGAGTACCGCGAACCTCGATGTCGCAGAACGCCTGCGGAGTGCGATCGTCAGCGGCAACCTGGCGGCCGGGACGAGGATCGTCCAGTCCGACATCGCCTCGCGGCTCGGGGTGAGCATCACCCCGGTCCGCGAGGCCCTCCGACAACTCGAAGCCGAAGGCCTCGTGGACTTCGACGCCTTCCGTGGTGCCACCATCCACCGGACCTCACGAGACGAGTTGATCGAGGTCTACGAACTACGTAAGACCCTCATCCCGGCGAGCGTGACCGCGGCGGTTCACGAACTCTCGGACGAGAAACTCGACGAGGCCGAACGTCTCGCGGAATCGATGACGATGGACATGCCGGCCAGCGACTGGGTGGAAGCCAATCGCCGCTTTCACTGGCTGGTGGATACCTGTGACAGCCGACCACGGACCCGAGCGATCCTCGGCAATCTCACCGATCTCTCGACGCTCTACGTCGGAATGACCATCGTGAACGAAGAGGCTCGCAGGAGTCGCGCCCAGGCGGACCATCTCGAGATGGTGCAGATCGCCCGCCGACGAGACGTGGATGCGGCCGTGTCCCTGGCGATCGCGCACCTCGACGACACTCTCCGGTCGGCATTGAAAACCATAGACGAGTAGGTCTTCAACCCATCCCGGCATCTCTGTGTCGGTCGCTGCCTACGAGCAGCACCTCTTCCAACGAAAGCTGTGTGCAGTCATGTCTACGTCATATCACCGCCCGCTTCGGGTTGCGATCGTCGGTGCCGGTCCCGCCGGGATCTACGCCGCCGACGCGTTGATGAAGTCCGACACCGCGAAGGATCGCGGCGTCAGCATCGACCTCTACGAGCGTATGCCGGCCCCGTTCGGACTGATCCGTTACGGCGTCGCGCCTGATCACCCGCGCATCAAGGGCATCATCACCGCCCTGCACAAGGTCCTCGACAAGCCGCAGGTCCGTCTGCTCGGCAACGTCGACTACGGCACCGACATCACCCTCGACGAGCTCAAGTCGCACTACGACGCGATCATCTTCTCCACCGGCGCCACCGACGACCGCGCCCTCGACATCCCCGGCATCGACCTCGAGGGCAGCTACGGCGCCGCTCAGTTCGTCGCCTGGTACGACGGCCACCCCGACTTCCCGCGCACCTGGCCGCTGGAGCAGGAGAAGGTCGCCGTCATCGGCGTCGGCAACGTCGCCCTCGACGTCGCCCGCGTGCTGGCCAAGACCGGCGACGAACTGCTGCCCACCGAGATCCCGGCCAACGTCTACGAAGGTCTCAAGGCCAACAAGGCCGTCGAGGTCCACGTCTTCGGCCGCCGCGGCCCCGCCCAGGCCAAGTTCACCCCGCTCGAACTCAAGGAACTCGACCACTCGCCCAACATCGAGGTCATCGTCAACCCCGAAGACATCGATTACGACGAGGGCTCGACCGTCGCGCGCCGCGGCTCGAAGATCACCGACCAGGTCGCCACGATCATCGAGAACTACGCCATCCGCGAACCCAAGCAGGGTGCGATCCACAAGCTGTTCCTGCACTTCTTCGAAAGCCCCGTCGAGATCCTCGGCGAGGACGGCAAGGTCGTGGGCCTGCGCACCGAACGCACCCAGCTCGACGGCACCGGCAACGTCAAGCCCACCGGCAAGATCACCGACTGGGAGGTCGGCGMGG